>NZ_JAUBOX010000034.1:0-75217 GCF_036700445.1 Microcoleus sp. T3_B1 | reverse complement strand
TTACGGATATGGGTTGATTTACATTCTGGGCATTGCATAAATTATTCCTCCTATTCATACTCTAACTCAGCAACGCCAGAGTTCAAAGCTAAAGGGAAAACAACTCAATACTCAGCAATAGATGAGGCGATTAGAACTGCTCAATTCGTCCGCAACAAATGTATCCGTTTTTGGATGGATAATCGCGGCGTAGGGCAAAAAGAGCTGTATCGCTACAACACCAAGCTGAGAGCTGAGTTTCCCTTTGTAAATACTTTGAACTCTCACGCTTGCCAAGTTGCTATTGAATGGGCATATTCCTCAATTGCTCGATTCTACGAAAATTGCAGGAAGTCTATTCCCGGAAAGAAGGGATATCCAAAATTTAAGAAGAATTGCCGCTCGGTAGAGTACAAAACTTCTGGCTGGAAGCTTTCCCCCGATAGACGCTCAATCAATTTCATTGATAAGAAGGGCATTGGTAAACTTAAACTTAAAGGGACGTGGGACTTACACTTCTACCAACTAGACCAAATAAAGCGGGTTAGGCTAGTGCGTCGTGCCGATGGCTACTACGTTCAGTTCTTGGTGAAAATCGAAACTGGAAAACTAGACATTGAGCCGACAGGTAGAATTGTTGGATTAGATGTAGGAATCAAGGAGTTCTACAGCGATAGCAATGGTCATACTGAGCCTAACCCTAAATTTTATCGAGCAGGCGAGAAGCGTCTAAAGTTTCGACAAAGACGTGTTTCTCGTAAAAGAAAAGGCTCTGCCAATCGTAAACGAGCCATTAATAGACTAGGACGAGTACACCTCAAAATAAGTAGGCAACGTGAAGAATATGCCAAGAGACTGGCACGTTGTGTAATCCAATCTAGCGATTTGGTCGCCTAGGTCGACTTGAGGATTAAGAACTTAGTCAAGAACCATTGTCTTGCCAAGTCTATTAATGATGCGGGTTGGTATCAGTTCAGGAAATGGTTAGAGTATTTCGGGGTTAAGTTTGGCAAGATAACCGTAGCGGTCAATCCTGCCTACACCTCTGAGGAATGCTCTAATTGCGGCACGTTAATCAAAAAATCCCTCTCTATGAGAACCCACACTTGCGAATGCGGCTTCGTCTTAGACCGGGATTGGAATGCTGCTATTAATATCCTGAAATTAGCCTTGAGTACGGTAGGGCATACCGGAACTTGGGTCATAGATCCGAACGCTTCGGGAGATTCGACCTCTACCTTGGTTGGAGTAATCCTGCTAGGGCAAGTTGGGTCTATGAACGAAGAATCCTCGCGCCTTTAGGCCGAGGAGTGTCAATCAACTGAAAACCGCTATATCGGCGATTTAGAAATTTTGACCTTCAGTGGTTGGAGCTATCGAACCCGGTTGGTTGAGGAACAGGTTTTTAGCGCCGTCGTTTTGGTAGATACAGTTAATTTCGGGTTGAGCTTCCAGGGGGCCGGTGAAGCCAAAGGTGTTCATGCGATTTTTGCAATCGCGCACTTGGTCTTGGCTGATGAGTTTTCTTTGTTCGAGAATTGCCCAGTTATTGGTTCGCAAAACGCATCCGGGGCGCATACTAGGCTGCGAGATGTAGACGTTGAAGGGATTGAGGGTGACGTAGAGGCGCATATCTGTCACCATCGCGCTTGCTCCAAACTGCACGCAAAGTTCTGGGTTCGGGGCGCTGCGATCGATAAATTCGCGGGATGCTACGTTCTCTGGGCTAATTGTAGCTGTGGAGCTAAAGGCAATGCCAATGCCAATTCCCAGAATAAAGACGGCTGTTAAAATTCCTAGGGTGGCCGAATTGAGGAAAGAGGGTTTACCGGACTGAGGTTGACGCCGCGACTGTCCGCCAAAGGAGCCGGGGTAGTCGGAGTCTTCATCTCCTCGGGATGGGTCGCCGCTGAATCTGTCGTTGTAGGATTTAGGTTTGCGTTTCATATAAGGTTCCGTCAGTTCTGGAGACTCAACAGGTAGTAGTTTGTTATTTTTAACCGATCGCGCCTTTCTAATATTATGGCGCTAGGAAGGTGGTTGCCCAGGGTCCAGGACACCCCCTGTGGGTTTGGTGTTGGGTTCACAGCTCGCGATCGACCAAGGGGCTGCCTTGTCTGAATTTTCAGATTTCAATAAAATAGCTGAAAGTGAGATAGTCTTGCACAGCGGAGGAATCCGGCTCAAGATTGTTGACAAATTTTAACATTTTACAAGTCAGGAGGTATAGATTAGTGTCTGTCGAAATTATTCAAAAGCCTTCCACAGTCCGCAAGCTTGCACCACGCTACCGCGTTCTGCTGCACAATGATGATTTCAATCCTATGGAGTACGTGGTGCAGACTTTGATGGCGACGGTACCGAGTCTGACTCAGCCACAGGCGGTAAATGTGATGATGGAAGCCCATACTAACGGGATGGGATTGGTGATTGTTTGCGCTCTGGAACACGCTGAGTTTTACGCTGAAACGCTCAATAATCA
Organism: Microcoleus sp. T3_B1; assembly: GCF_036700445.1. Taxonomy (NCBI): domain Bacteria; kingdom Bacillati; phylum Cyanobacteriota; class Cyanophyceae; order Oscillatoriales; family Microcoleaceae; genus Microcoleus; species Microcoleus sp. T3_B1. The sequence goes on along the minus strand of NZ_JAUBOX010000034.1, from coordinate 72,756 downwards.
CGGATTGAGCAGCAGCATCGAACCTGACGATTAGAACCTGACGGTACTGCAACGGGTTCGCCCAGCCGGTTTCAGATTTATACCGTCAACCCTCATACATACCAAAAAGCCAAGGGTTCGGCCCTTGGCTTTTTGGTATATTTAATGCGGTAGATATGGAAACTTGAAGAGCATAGGTTTTTCGGAAAGGCCGGAAGTGGTTCGGAGCTAGGTGAGCTCTCGCGCCAATTTCAACTCTTCAATCTCAAATCTTTATCAGAGGAAATTAATAACGTCCTCCGCCGCCGCCCCCTCCGCGAGCAAATTTTCCAGGGCCACCGCCGCCCCGGTTGCCACCGCCCCGGCCTTCATCTTCGCGGGGCTTAGCTTTGTTAACTTTGAGGTCGCGACCCATCCACTCTGCTCCGTCGAGAGCAGCAATCGCTGCATCTTCTTCTGCATCTGTGGACATTTCTACAAAACCGAAGCCGCGGGGGCGACTGGTTTCTCTGTCGGTAGGTAGATGTACCCGCTTAACAGTTCCGTATTCGGCGAAGACGGTGGTGATGTCTTCTTGGGTAACTTGGTAGGATAAGTTACCGACGTATATCGACATGAGGAATAACTCCAAAATTTAGACAGTGCGAAGATTTCAGTTTCGGAGAGTCCCCTGCCGATACAGAAGGGCAAGTTTTTAGACAATTCTGTAGCAATGAACAAAGCCTGCAACTGAATCTGATTCACACTTGGTACTTTAACATAGAATAGAGTCTTTTGAATAGGTTTCAGGAGTTAATTAAGTCGTTCAAATTAAAGGTAAAACTTTTAGGGTATTCAGAAACCTGGTTGATGGGTGTGATGTTTTGCCTGCAGTGGAAGCAAAGAAAGTTATGCCCCCCGCTCTCACCGCAGGAAAGATACATCCACCTTGCCAAAGTTGGTACTCAAAGCTAGGTTCACGTTTTCCAGGGCTTTAACTAACCACACCACGCCTTCTCGGGTACTGCATTCGTAGTGACCGAACAAAATTGCCAGTCGCTTTTCTAGGTAGGGCTTGACTTTGCCGCAAATTAGTACGATTTTCAGCAGCAAACCTGTGGTTTGGGTGGGACCGAGGTTTGAGATCAGGTCGATGAAGACAAAGTGGTTGGGCCGCACAGGACTCTCTACTACTAAAAAGTTCAATAACTGGCTGCAAGTTCTGATCATTAAAAATTCATTAAACTTCTGATCGTCGCTGTGGGGCAGGGTATTTTGTAGTTGCTTATACAATTTTTCGTTAAAGAGACGTTTGCCGTAGCGATCGTCGGTGACAGAAGAAATCAGGTATTCGTACAAGTCGTCTTTAAAGGAGTGGTAGGACTGATTTGTGCTGGCGTTCGCCGTGAAACGGCCCGCTAGCTGTCTGTAGGTATCGGCTCCCTCTACTTTTCCGACAAAGTGCTTGAGGGCAAAGAATAGTTCCGGGTCGGTCAACAGGGTCGGGTTTTTTATAGGTTGTATACTTCTTTGAAAGACAATTGAGGTTTCCCGGCGCGCTGTTTGGGCTTTTCTCACTTGGTGAGCCACGTATTGCGAGAGGTTGACCTCAAATTGCTGCTGCTTTTGAGCTTGGATTTTTTTAATGATTTTCTGCTGTTCGTAGGTGCTGTCGTCGCTGAGGAGGCAGTGTTTGTAGAGGTAAGGGTAACGGGGAATTAAGGTTCCGAGGGGAAGGGTAGCTGGGGTTTTGCTGTTGCTGCTATCTTCATTGTTGTGAGTTATGACTTTGGCTAAACGCTGGAGGGTGAGGTACTGTTCGCTTTCGGTAAATTGGTTTACTAATTGGGGGATGGAGCCTCGCCCCCGCGATCGATTGTATCCCAATAATATTTTGGGCGCTTCTTCAAACAGAGCGATCAATTCAGGGATGGCTGCTTGCTTGCTGGGGTAGGTTTGCCAGCGGTTGATCAGGATGTGGCAGCAGCGGTTGAGGATGTACTTGAATTCTTGTTGGGCGTGTTCTGAGGCTGCTATTTTTTCGAGTGCTTCGGCGATCGAGCGATCGGGATATCCGCTACCCTGGATAAACAAAGTGCGAAAGCGGCTGATGAGTTCGGCCGGCTGCTCTCGTTGTACCAACTCCAGCCAGTGCTTGTAAAGTAGTTGTTCTTCTTCGTGGCTTTGTCTGTTGTAGTTGTTCACTGTGGATTAACCCTCCGAGGCTGGGGCAGTAGCTTTCAGCCCTATTAGCTTGATAAATTGGCAAATGAATCGCAATAATTGAGTCAACCGAGCTTCTCGCCGGATGAGGCTTATGGGTAGAAGCTTTCAGCAGCTTAAGCCGATCGATATTGTTTGCTTAGTTAAACTATTTCCCAACAACAGCATGGCATGAATTGTTGCTAATTAGCAAGGCCTAAAATCACCAGAGACTTTGTAAAGTATTGGTAAAGATTGTCGAGTGGTACGGGAGGATTTCTTGGTTGGCTGACGATTTAGTATTAGGATTGTCAAGGTCAATCCGGGTCGGCAGCCCCCAATCAGTTAAATTGGAGGTCGCGCGAGGTAGGATTAGCTGTGAAAATAATTATTTGAAATGTGAGTGCTGGTTATGGTTTGTCGCGTAAGTATCGCCCGACTTGCTGAAATTTTAACTGTACCTTTGCCTGCTGTGCCTGACGACGTTTTGACAGCTTTAGGGACAGGTATTGCCACAGATACGCGCACTCTTGAAGGGGGCGAGGTATTTTTGGCGCTGCGGGGAGACAATTTTGACGGCCATCAATTTGTAGCAAAAGCCAGGGATTTGGGGGCGATTGCGGCGATTGTCGATCGACATTGGCAAGAAGAATTGCCGAATTTTCCGCTGTTGCGCGTTGACGATACTTTAAAAGCTTACCAGTCGATCGCTCGCTGGTGGCGTGACCAATTCAGTATACCTATAGTTGCTGTTACTGGTTCTGTCGGTAAAACTACTGCTAAAGAGTTAATTGCAGCGGTTTTGTCAACGAAGGGAAATGTTCTTAAAACTCAATATAACTACAACAATGAAATTGGAGTACCAAAAACTCTGTTGGAGCTTTCACCCGCACACAATTATGCTGTGATTGAAATGGGTATGCGCGGCCGTGGTGAAATTGCGCTGCTGTCGCAAATTGCGCGACCTACTGTTGCGGTAATTACTAATGTAGGAACGGCACATATCGGGCGATTGGGTTCGGAAGATGCGATCGCCCAAGCTAAGTGCGAACTTTTAGCCGAAATGCCTGCTGATAGCCTTGCTATTCTAAATCACGATAATCATAGATTAATGGCAACTGCGACCGAAGTTTGGCAGGGAAAAACTTTAAGTTACGGTTTAGAAGGCGGGGATTTGTGCGGAGAATTGCTCACTAATGATACAATACTTATAGATGGTATAGAATTGCCGCTGCCGCTGCCGGGACGACACAATGCTGTAAATTATTTGGCGGCTTTGGCGGTAGGAAAAGTTTTAGGTATTGATGGGGAAGTTTTAAAGCAAGGTTTGTCTGTGCAGTTACCGGATGGACGGGCGCGCCGCTACGATTTGCCCGATGATATTATGATTCTGGATGAGACTTACAATGCGGGTTTGGAGTCGATGTTGGCGGCCCTGAGACTGTTAGCAGATACTCCTGGAAAGCGCCGGATTGCGGTGTTGGGAACGATGAAGGAATTGGGCGAAAGGGCGATCGAATTTCACCGACAAGTGGGAATGGCGGCGCGAGATTTGCAGCTTGATGCTTTGTTTGTTTTTGCTGATTTTGAGGAAGCGACGGCGATGGCTGCAGGTGCGGCGGGTTTGCCTTTTGTGGAGATAGGAGATATTACAGCCCAGGATGGGCGGGAAGATTTAGCAAAGCGGTTGTTGGGATTTGTCGAAAAGGGCGATCGTATTTTATTTAAGGCTTCTCATTCGGTTGAGTTAAATCGAGTTGTGGAGAAGTTTAGGGCAGATTTTGCGGGGGAGTAATAGAAAAGAAATTTTGGGGATTTGAAATTATGCGATCGCTTCTAGTCGATCGCCGCCTCAAACTCACGTTTCGATCGTTGATGCGTAGGGTAAGATGCCCATCTGCACCTAAGTCCCGATGCCTCAATATTTTGATAGCCCTCTGGCCTCGATTTCGATATCGGGATCGATCTCAATTATTGAAATTTTGGCATTTTCAACTACTGTATTTCCGAGCATTGTATTGTGCATTGCCTCAAACTTAGATTCATCCTTAGCAATTCGTTCGTAGTGCAAAATTACGTGATAACGCTTTTCAATCGGCTCTCCCGAATCCGAAATTTCCACCGCATCCCAATCTATATTTTGAGAGTCTTCGGCTTGCTGGCGGTAGCGAGATGCTAAATTTTCCAGGGCGATCGCGATCGCGTGTTCTTTCGTTTGTCCGTAAAAATTCATGGTATCATTGGGGCGATCGCTCAGAGATGACGAAATCTGACAAAGATACTGCCCGTTTGATTGAGCGCAAACGTCGATCGAAATTGTACCAGCAGTGCGATCGGGATTTATTTGAGTCATAAGCTGTTCGGCATTTAAAAGACGATAGTAGGGTGCGTCAGTCCATAAGCGTTTCCCAAGTCCTGTAACTATTCTAACTGACGCACCCTACAAGGCTGAAACTCACCACAGCACAAGTTTTAGGAGCCGGGGAAGCATGACCTATTTCAGGATATGTCGAAAAAAAGCTAAAATATCAATTAGTTTTCGTTGCACTTGTCATGTCGGAGAACAAATATGAATTCAGTTGAGGAAACCGAATTGTCACAAATCGTTGACTTGCCACTGATAGGGTCTGCTGAACAAGATCTCTTCTCAGTCGAAGACAATCGAGAGCGTGCTGATAAGCTAAAAGAATTACTTGCCCCTAAGCTTAAAATAATCATTAAACAAGCTTGTGACCAAATTCACCAAGTTTATGGCACAGATGTACTCTCAGATTGTCAGATATTGACTACACCATGGCACAGCCTTGTAGCCAAGAAAACCCGGTCCTTCAAAATAGCAACCGCTGGCTTGGCTATAAAAGGAAAAGGTTGGTATTTCCAACAGAGATTCGAGTGTACTTCTTATAGTTTATTTGTGAATTTTTTTGGATTAAGAGGGCTAGAAAGCAATCCGATTGTTCACGTTCTGAAAAACCATTTAGAAGATGTTACTAGGATTTTGAAGCATGGTAGATATAATATTTCCTCTGATAACATTGCACCGGAAAAATATGGTAAGTTAAAGTATGATGAGTTCATTAACAAACTGCAATTAATTCATGAAGGAGGTAGGAATGGTACTTATATTCAGAGTCCATCCCTAGTTATTCCTATTAAAGACCTAGATGCAGCTCAGCCAGTGATTAATAACTTTGTCGAAATCTTTGCTATCTTTCGTGCTGCAGCAAATGTGTTTCTTGGTGAGGAAGACCGTTTTGAGGACTACCTAAAATGTTTGAGGGATTGGCAAAATCCGCTTCAGGTTCAGGAATCTGTAACTACTACTAGATTATTTCCTGATGAAGTAGATGCAGTAGAAACATTTCGTGAAGGGGCTGTACGGCAAGTTTCAGTCAATGCCTATGAACGAGAGCCTAAAGCTCGACAAAAATGTATTGATTATTACGGTTCTAGTTGCTATATTTGTGATTTCGATTTTGGCAAAACTTTTGGACAACCAGGAAAAGGTTTCATTCATGTTCATCATCTAAAACCCCTTTCAGAAATTGCAGAAGAGTATGAAATTGACCCTATAAAAGATTTGCGTCCTGTTTGTCCAAATTGTCACGCTATGATTCATCGTCGTTCACCACCATTTAGTCTTGAAGAAATCAAGATGTTGTTGAAGTCTGCTCGTGGTTCTACTATCTAATATGTGGGGCTTCCTGAATAAGCCGATCGCAAACCCAGACCACGCAATATGCGGTATATTCAGCAAACCCTAATTACTATCAACGGGGTTTTAAACCCAGTTTTCTAATAAAATGCCTACTGTCGGCGAATCATAGCCATCACAGCATCAACCGTAAGTTCCGGGAGAATACCTAAAACTGGTAAAATATCTGCACCCGAACAGATTATAGGTAGCTCCTCACCCTGCCATACCCAAACTTGTTGGTGAGAGATATCGATTAGCCATGCTAATTGCGTGCCGTTAATGAGGCAGTGGAGGATCTTATTCTGCAATTTTAAAGTGCTTTGATCCGGCGATAGAATTTCAATTAACCAATCCGGTGCGCCGTTAAGTGGTCCGTCTTCATCGGTAAGCCGATCGCCTGCTACAATCGCTATATCTGGTACTGGCGAGTAGGGAAGTACCAAGCAACGCAACTCTGGTATCGCTTCAAATCGATCAGTCCGATCGTTGATATAGTTAACCAAGTTGTGTTGCAGTCGCGAATGAAAAAGGGTTGGCATAGTTTTTTGAACCGCTCGTCCCAGAATAAATTCCCATGCAGGCGAGGATTCAATATCCGGTTGAGCGAGGAAGTCTGTTAGTGAAAGTGTTGCGATCGACTCAATCATATTTTTTTGTCGAACCTCACTGTACTTATTATCTAGATTAAATCCCCGACTTCGTAGAAGTTGTCGGGGATTGAATTGTTCTGTTTGACTCCAGATAGCACCTACCGGGAGTCAAAAGCACTACTACTTCGCAGCTTGACGCTCTTTTGCCGCCTTGATCACTTCTTCAGCGATGTTATTCGGACAAGGAGCATAGTGCGAGAAGGACATTGAGAACTGTCCGCGCCCAGAGGTCATAGTACGCAAGTCGCTAATGTAACCAAACATTTCGCTCAACGGCACATCTGCCTTGATCCGCGCTCCTGTCTGGCTTGTTTCCTGAGATTTCATCATCCCCCGGCGGCGGTTGAGGTCGCCGATCACGTCGCCCATGTAATCATCTGGAGTGAATACATCGACATTCATAATCGGTTCGAGCAACTGAGGCCCTGCTTTCGGCAGAGACTGCCGATAGGCCGCTTTGGCAGCAATTTCAAAGGCCATTGCTGACGAGTCAACGGGGTGGAAACCGCCTTCTAGAAGCGTGAATTTCAAGTCCAAGCAGGGGAATCCGGCCAAGACGCCTTTGTCGATGCAGCTTTCAAAGCCTTTTTCGACTGCTGGCCAATATTCTCTCGGCACACTACCACCAGTCACTTTTGACTCAAACTGGAAGCCACTTCCCACTTCACCAGGCTCGATCACATAGCCGATTTTGGCAAATTGACCGGAACCACCTGATTGCTTTTTGTGGGTGTATTCGTCTTCGAGGCGCTTGGTAATCGACTCGCGGTAGGCTACCTGTGGTTCGCCGACTTCTACTTCGATACCGTGGGTGCGCTTGAGAATGTCTACTTTGATGTCGAGGTGTAACTCGCCCATCCCCTTGAGAATCATTTCGCCGCTTTCTAGATCCGTCACCATGTGGAAGGATGGGTCTTCTTGCACCATTTTGGTGAGGGCTGCTCCCATTTTTTCTTCGCCGCCTTTTTGTTTCGGTTTGACCGAAATCGAAATAACGGGATCGGGGAATACCATCGGCTCTAGGGTGGCGGGATTTTTGGGGTCGCAGATGGTGTGTCCGGTGCGGACGTTTTTCATACCCACGATCGCCACAATGTCTCCTGCTTGCGCGGATTCAATTTCTTCGCGAGAGTTGGCGTGCATCTCCACCAAACGGCTGATCCGCTCGGTTTTGCCTGTGGCGGTGTTGAGTACGGTGTCGCCCTTGGACAACTTACCGGAGTACAGGCGCGTGAAGGTTAAAGCACCGTAGCGATCGTCCATGATCTTAAACGCCAGTGCCCGCAATGGCTTGTTGGGATCGACGATCGCAAACTCGCCGGTTTCCTCGCCATCAAGATCGACTTCTGGCTGCGGTGTGACTTCCATCGGGTTTGGCAGGTAGTCAACTACGGCATCGAGAACCAACTGCACGCCTTTGTTTTTAAACGATGAGCCGCAGTAGGTGGGGAAAAATGCCCGATCGCGAGTACCTTTGCGAATGCAGCGCTTGAGGTCGTCGAGGCTCGGCTCGTTGCCTTCGAGATACTGTTCCATCACAGTGTCGTCTTGCTCGACGGCCAGTTCGATCAACTTTTCGCGCCAAGTTTCGACATCCTCGACCATATCGGCGGGGACATCTTTAATTGTATAGTTCATGGGATCGCCGGAGTCATCCCAGATCCAGGCTTTGCGGGTCAGCAAATCGACTACGCCGCAAAACTTTTCTTCTATGCCGATCGGCAATACCATTACCATCGGTTTAGCACCAAGGATTTTATCAACTTGCTTGACAACGCGGTAAAAATCTGCACCGGTGCGATCGAGCTTGTTGATGTAGATGACGCGAGCGACTTTGGAATCGTTAGCGTAGCGCCAGTTGGTTTCCGATTGCGGTTCAACTCCACCCGAACCGCAGAACACACCAATGCCACCATCGAGAACCTTCAAAGAACGGTAAACCTCGATCGTAAAATCGACGTGTCCCGGAGTATCAATGATGTTGAGCTGATGCTCGTTCCAGAAGCAGGTGGTAGCAGCGGATTGAATCGTAATACCGCGCTCTTGCTCCTGTTCCATGAAGTCAGTAGTCGCCGCGCCTTCGTGAACTTCACCGATTTTGTGGATTTTACCCGTCAGTTTCAGGATTCTTTCTGTTGTGGTGGTCTTGCCAGCATCTACGTGGGCGAAGATGCCAATATTTCGATAACGAGTGAGATCTTTCATAAAAAAATTCGGGAAGTGGGAAACGAGCGTGGCTTTAGCCCGCTCGTGGAAAACGGCTCGGCGGTTTCAACCGCCGTGAATCTTTCCATTACACGGGGATTGCTAAATTCTGTGTACTTCTGTGATGTACGTTCGATGGGACAATTACCATCTCGAATAAAGCAACCCGCTCACGCATAATGTTTGCTCTTTTATGAGCCTCCCTTGCGGGGTAATGTTAGCTTCGACCTGGTTATCTGGGCTTGTTAGGCTTACAACACTGTTCCAGTGACTTTAGAACTGTTTAATTGAAAGCGACAGAGCGGAAAACTAGCTTCGCATTCTCCGGTGTCGTGACCCAAATAACGGCTGCTCTTTCGAGCGGTCTGGTCAGTACAGCTTGTAAGAGAAATCTCTTACAAGCTCAACGGCTTTAGCCGTGAGTTACTGACAATTACTGTTGAGATAAAATGCGACGAACCGTCCGCCACCACCTGCAAGCACGACAAGCGAGGAATCAATGTTGCCAGCGTGCCGCCAGTACAGGCTAGATTTTCTTTTCCCTGTTTCTGGCAGCACTACCTTAATTTTGACACTTCCTCGTCATTCCTGCGAAGGATTGTTCGTTTAATAAGTGCCCCAAGCCTGACAACTGATAAAAATACCCCTGACGAAGGGAAAAATCTTCTCCGAAAATATGTTGGGTTGAGGCACTCATTGAACAAATAGGACTTACGCATGGGGCCCAGAAACCAGGTTTTTTGACAACAAGAAGACGAGTTGGGCCCCGCACACTCGGTAAAAAACCCGGTTTCTGAGAGTCGGAGTGCGTAATTCCTGACCAATTCATCTTTTTAATACCACTTAAAAAAAATAATGCAACTTTAGACAAGCTCCAAATCCCTACAAAATCCGTCATTCTCAATTCTTTAATCTACAATCTAGCATCTAAAATGGTATTAGTTTCTGGCAAGAAACCCGGTTTCTGAAATTACTGCCTGATGTGAGTCAATCGAACCTACAATAAAAGGGCGGAGGTTCTGTCATCATAAACTGGTTTTTTATACTTTTGTCGATCGCCCTTCACGATAATCTTTCCCATAAAAACCCCGTTGCTGCCTCCAAAACGATCTAAGTCAAAATAGACCCACTCATCATCCGCTGATATCTCCGCTCCAATTCATCCCGCACCACCGGCCACTGATTCAAAGTTTCATCATTTTCAATTACCATTTGAGCCGCCGCCCTCGCCAACTCCAAAACCTCCTGATCCTCCACCAAACTCGCCAAAGCAAAATCTGGCAAACCCGACTGCCGAGTTCCCAAAACCTGACCAGGCCCGCGCAATCTCATATCCATTTCCGCAATAAAAAAGCCATCTTGAGATTGTTCTAAAACCTTCATTCTCTGCATGGCTTCCGCCGTTTTGGAACCGGGCATTAACAAACAATAAGAACGGTTGCTGCCCCGACCGACTCTACCCCGCAACTGGTGCAGTTGCGACAGTCCAAAACGCTCAGAATTTTCAATCAGCATTACCGTTGCATTCGGCACGTCTACTCCCACTTCGACGACAGTAGTAGATACTAAAATATCCGTTTCTTTGTCTCGAAACTTAGTAATTGCATCATCTTTGTCAGCACTGCTCATCCTACCGTGCAGCAAACCCACCTTAAACTCAGGAAATACGCTTTTTTGCAGTTTCTCTTGTTCCTCAATTGCCGATCGCACATCCAACTTTTCCGACTCCTCCACCAGCGGCAGCACCACATAAACTTGACGCCCGCTCGCCACTTCCCGCCGAATTAAATCGTAAGCTTGAATGCGTTCTTTGGCAGACAGTACAGTGGTTTGAATCGCCTGCCTACCGGGGGGAAGTTCATCAATTTGACTCACATCTAAATCCCCGTGCAGCGTCAGCGCCAGCGTCCGGGGAATGGGAGTTGCCGTCATCGTCAAAACGTGGGGAGCTTCGCCTTTTTGCTGCAATTTAGCACGCTGCTGTACACCGAATCTGTGCTGTTCGTCAATTACCGCCAAACCCAATTTATGGAAATTCACCGTATCTTGAATCAGCGCGTGAGTTCCTACTAAAACTGGTAATTCTCCGGTTTCTAATTGGTTGTGAATTTCGCGGCGCTTGGCTACTTTTGTCGAACCAGTTAACAGTTCAACAGACAAGTGCATCAAGTTAAACCAACCTACCAATTTGCGGTAGTGCTGTTCTGCTAAAACTTCTGTCGGCGCCATTAAAGCGGCTTGATAGCCGGATTGAATTGCTGCTAGCATTGCCACGACGGCGACTACTGTTTTTCCAGCGCCGACATCGCCTTGCACTAATCTGTTCATCGGTTGCGACGAAGCTAAATCGTTGAGGATGTCGTTAATTACTCTTTCCTGAGCATTAGTCAAGGCAAAAGGCAAGATTTCATAAAAATGTTCGATCAATTTGCCAGTAGGAAGGATGACTGCACTAGCTTGAGCTTTTCTTTGGGTTTGGCGGCGCTTTAAAAGTCCTAATTGCAGGTAGAAAAATTCGTCAAAGACTAAGCGACGGCGGGCGGCGGCCAAACAATCTCGATCGAGCGGAAAGTGAATATTAGTCACCGCATCGGCTAAACCCATTAAACCGTAACGCTCGCGCAAATCCTCTGGTAGCGATTCTGGCAACATTTTCGCCGCCGGCATTGCAGCCAAAATCGATCGCCTCACCGAACCAGCATCGACTCCCTCCGTCAGCGGATAAACTGGTATCAGGCGCCCGACTTTCATTGATTCGATCGCACCGCCGGAGTCGTCTAATACTTCTAACTCAGGATTTTCTAAAGTAATTCCATATTTGCCCTGCTTCACTAACCCGGAAGCTGCCAGCACCGCACCAGTACAATACTCGCGCTTTTTGAATTCTTGCCAACCGCGATTGCTGTAGCGAGGGCCTGCAAAAAAACGACTAATTTTTATCTCTCCGGTGCGGTCTTTTAAAATTACTTCTAATATGGTTAACTTCTTATTCTTGGGACTAGAAAAGCAATTGCAGCGCTTTACTTCGGCGATTAAAGTGACAGTTTCCCCAGCTACGAGTTCGCGAATTTGTACTTGCTTTGCATAGTCGATGTGATTGCGGGGATAGTAGTAAAGCAAGTCATATACAGTGTATAAACCAAGTTTGACCAAGCGGTTGCCGTTGGCAGGGCCGATACCTGTGACGCGGGTTAACTGTTGGTCGAGAGTCAGGCTTGGTGGTGCGGCTGCTGTACTCAGGGGTGCTGTTCGGGGAACGGAAACTGCTGGGGCGGTTGGTTCCGAAGCGTTTGCGGGTCTGACTTGTGCTATTTGTTCTTGCTGGTGGCGAGTTTCTTGTTCCCAAACTTGCTCCATTTGTCGGAGAAAACTGACCGTAATGGCGATCGAATGTTGGCGCTGTTCGATATCTTTCTGAGGGTAGATGTCAAATTCAGCAGCGAGTTGTCTGGCTCGATCGCGCGAAGAAGCCGCCACAGAACCTGCCAACTGTCTCAAACTCAGGCCCAGAAACTCGCTGAAGCGGTATTGACTGCCTTGGATGTCGTTAAATCCGCGATCGGCTTCTACTGAAAGAGCTTTTTGCAATCGCTGCCATTCGGGTTGATTATTAGTCATCAGTCATTAGTCATTAGTTATTAGTCATTAGTCATTAGTCATTAGTCATTGGTCATTAGTCATTAGTCATTGGTCATTAGTTATTAATCATAGCTCAAGAATTCCCGACAACTGACAACTGTCAACTGACAACTGTCAACTGACAACTGTCAACTGACAACTGACAACTGACAACTGACAACTGACAACTGTCAACTGACAACTGACAACTGCCAACTGACAACTGACAACTGTCAACTGTCAACTGACTAATCTTCAAACCAACTCGATCGCCAAGCCGACTCAGCCTCCACCACAGCGAGTTCCCGCTGCTTTTTCTGGTAATCGCGGCCCAGCGAGTTCAACTTTACAGAGAGGTTACGAATTTGCTGGCGCCAAGCCGAGGTTGCCGCATCGGCAAACTCTATTTCCGACAGCCGCAGTTTAATCGCTGTAATGTGCAGCGCCCTACTACCAAAGGTTGCTGCCGCCAATTTTCGCGACGCTGATGAGGCATCGGTTTCAATGATTAAGTTTAATAAGTTAGGCGGCCCGGCAACACTATCGCCGGAGGATTCAGCTTGAGAAGCAGCTTCTAGAACCGGTTCTGGTAATTGACTCGGCAAGATTCCCGACTGTTGCAGCAAGCGGTTGGTGTCGCGAGAAAGCAGCTTGAGTATATGGACGATCGACTTTTCAATACTATTTTGCCAGCGTGCCAAACTTTCCGGCGAATTGGCACTTGGCAATTGATAATTTGCCAATGAAAATAGATAGTTAATGGCGGAAACTGGGTTTTTTTCCTTTTCGTCTTCTTCGTCTTCTTCGTCTTCCTCTTCGTCTTTGTCGAAGTCGTCTTCGTCTTCCTCTTCGTCTTCCTCTTCGTCTTCTTCTTTCTCTATTTCTTCCTCTGCTTGTGATTCAGTCACCAGCGATCGCAATTTTTCCTCCGACGCCACAGCCAAAGCCCTTACAGACTGCTGCATTTTTTGCCGCCCATCGAAGGACAACTTGAGAAACGACTCCGGTACGGCTTGAGTGCAAAGGTGATAGCAAGCCAAAATTAACTGCTGCCGCACCGCTTGTCCCAACGCAGTTAAATAACCTTCGTAGGTACTGCGAAACTCCAAATTCAAGGCTGCTAAAGCCTCTTCGAGTCCTGCCAAATCTTGCTCTATTCTCTCTCTTGGTCGCACCATATCTCTCGTATAAAATTAAAATAGGACTTATATCATTTCCGGTAACACCGGAATGATGTTGACTGTTGACGGTTGACTGTTGACTGTTGACGGTTGACTGTTGACTGTGAACTCTAATTTACTATTCCGATGCTAACGGATTCGATATTACGCAAGTTTTCAATTTTTACGCTGTCTCTAGTAGTAAGGTTTGCCCACCCTACAAATATAGCTGTCGATAAGTCCTATAAAAATTAAAAATTAAAAATGCAAAAAATTGATTTTTCACATTTTTAATTTTTAATTCTAAATCTTAATTTGGGATTACTGAGCACCCATTTGGGCTGCAACTTCATCGGCAAAGTTAGCTTCTACCTTTTCAATGCCTTCGCCCAAGACAAAACGCACGAAGCGGCGCACTTGGATATTTTCTCCAATTTGGGCGATCGTTTGTTTCACCAACTCTTCCACCGAGATATTCTGATCTTTAATAAAAGGCTGATCCATCAACGATAACTCTTTCATGCGCTTCTCAATCCGCCCTAGAACAATCTTTTCTTTGATGTTGTCTGGCTTGTTGCCCAAGTCATCTTTGCCCATTTCAATTGCCTTTTCTCTTTCGACAACTTCGGCGGGGATATCTTCAACTTTCACGTATTCCACATTCGGGCAAGCTGCAATTTGCATCGCAATATCCCGCACCAACTTTTGGAATTCTTCGCGACGTGCCACAAAATCTGTTTCGCAGTTAACTTCCACCAGCACTCCCACGCGGCCGCCGGTGTGAATGTAGCTGCCTACAAGCCCTTCTGAGGCAACTCGTCCACCTTTTTTACCTGCCGAAGCCAGACCTTTTTTCCGCAGCCACTCAATGGATGTTTCCATATTGCCTTCGTTTTCAACGAGGGCTTTTTTGCAGTCCATCATGCCCGCGCCAGTTTTTTCGCGCAGTTCTTTAACAAGTTTTGCAGATATGTCCGCCATCTTCTTTAAGTTCCCAATCAAAATTAGTTATTAGTCATTAGTCATCAGTCATTAGTCATCAGTCATTAGTCACTAATTTTAATGTTAATGATTAGACCAGAGTGAAGAAATACCCAGTCGATATTAGTACCGACTTTGTAGGTGTAGCGCCAGAATTAATTCTGGCCCTGACACAATGAATGCTTTTGCCAGAGCTCTACTAATGACTTAGACTCGTGCTATAGCAATCCTCGCATCATTTCTGAATTTCTTACTCCCTCCCCTTGGTAAGGGGAGGGCTGGGGTGGGGTAAAAAATTTACGACTCCTGCAAGGATTGCTATATGTACAATTAAAAATTAAAAATATCCAACTAAAAATAATTATTATTATTGTTAATTTTCAATCTTTAATTTTTAATTTCCTGGTGTCAGATTCCGAGGGCAATACTAGCTCTCGGTTTCTTCGCCCTCGGCCTCAGCAGCTTCGTCGGGATCTACATAATCGGGGTCATCCAATTCTTCGATTTCGACATCATATTCAGCGCCTTCGTAACCACCCTCGTAGTCGTAGTCTTCATCAGAGTCGCCGCCCTGCTGACCGTGACGACCTTCGTAGATGGCATCAGCCAACTTGCCGACAATCAGCTTGATCGATCGAATAGCATCGTCATTCGCCGGAATCGCAATGTCAACCAAATCCGGGTCGCAGTTGGTATCCAACAGAGAGACGATCGGAATTCCCAACTTTTGGCATTCCAACACCGCATTATACTCGCGGCGTTGGTCTACCAGCACCACTCCGTCGGGAATCTTCCGCATAGATTTAATCCCGCCCAGATATTTCTGGAGTTTTGCCATTTCTCGGCGCAGTACCGAAGCTTCTTTTTTCGGCAACAAATCGAGGGCGCCGATTTCCTCGCGGCGCTCCAAATCCTTGAGGCGCTCCACGCGGGACTTAATCGTCGTCCAGTTTGTGAGCATTCCCCCCAGCCAGCGCTGGTTGACGTAATAAGCACCGCAGCGTTGAGCTTCTTGGGCTACAATCCCTGCAGCTTGGCGCTTCGTACCCACGAACAAAAACTTTTTGCCTTTTTCTGAGGCAACTCTCATGTACTCGTAGGCGTCTTCCATAAGCTGAGCGGTTTGCACGAGGTCGATGATGTGAACCCCGTTGCGCTCTGTAAAAATGTATGGAGACATTTTCGGGTTCCACCGACGGGTTTGGTGTCCGAAGTGAACCCCTGACTCTAACATTTGAGCCAAACTGACTACTGGCATTGTATTTTTAACTCCTAATTCGGGTTAATCCTCCACCCGGTCGTATTTCTGAAGGTTTGCGCCCTAGAAACACCCGAAAACCCGGATGTGCGAATTTAAACAACTTTTCTAGTTTATCACAGCGCGCGCTACTTTTTCTGACAATTTTATATCACTAGGTTTAAACTCAGATGTTGCACCATTATCAAGAACGGGCTCTTCGCCCCGTTCCACAAAGAATGAGTTTTCTTGTGGAACAGGCCGAAAAGCCTGTTCCTAAACAAGTAATTGAGAATGGTGCAAGATGTGAGTTTAAATGGGCGGTGGGCAACCGGAGGTGAGATAGAGTCCGGGGTGCGCCGGCTGCGGTTAAAGTTACTTGCAAGCGCTTGTAAAAAACGAAAAATCCTGGTGGGATGTTGCCAAAGCCTTTGTTCGCTTGTGAGAGAATGGCCTTGTTGGTGCGCCTCTGGTGCCTTCTACCTTCGATCGAGCTGGTATCCATTTTTTTCGATCGGCAATTCAGTCAGCTTTAGTACCCTGCCCTCTCCATCCGCAAAAATCCCAAAGCTAAAAACGCCATGCCCATACCCATTCTCGTTCTGCTTGAAGTTCTAATTGTCATCGCACTTTCGAGACTTGTAGGTTTAGGATTTCGAGCGATCAAACAACCTCAAGTCATTGGAGAAATTGTAGCAGGAATTATGCTTGGGCCTTCTCTATTTGGCTTAGTTGCACCTGATTTAGCAACAACACTTTTTCCAGCCGAAGCCGTTCCCTTCCTCAACGTGTTGTCTGAGGTGGGGCTGATATTTTTCATGTTCTTGATTGGTTTGGAACTGAATCCCAAGTACCTCAAAAGCAATTTAGATATAGCGATTTTAACTTCCCACGTCAGCATTCTAGTGCCGTTTTCCCTGGGAAGCTTGCTCGCACTGCTGCTGTATCCCATCGTTTCAAATAATAGCGTTTCGTTTACCGCCTTTGCTTTGTTTTTGGGCGCTGCGATGTCAATTACTGCCTTTCCGGTGCTGGCAAGAATTATTACAGAACACAACTTGCAGAATACAAAATTGGGGACGCTGGCCCTGACTTGCGCTGCGGTAGACGACGTGACGGCGTGGTGTTTGTTAGCGGTGGCGATCGCAGTTACTCGTACTAATTCGATGCTCGGTGCTTTGCCGACAATTATTGAGTCTTTAATTTACATCGGTTTCATGCTGACTGTAGTCCGCTGGTTCTTGCAGCGACTTTCCAAACAGTACAACCGCACTGGCAGATTAACACAGTTAGTGCTGTCAGGAATTTACATGGGAGTTGTAGCTTCTGCCTTAATTACTGAATTGATCGGCATTCATTTAATTTTCGGTGCATTTTTGCTGGGTGCAGCCATGCCCAAAAATGCGGGATTAACCAGAGAATTAGCAGAAAAAACCGAAGACTTTGTACTAATATTTCTGCTGCCAATATTTTTTGCTTACAGTGGCTTGCGGACTCAAATCGGCTTGCTCAACAGTCCCGAATTGTGGCTGCTGTGCGCCGCAGTTTTGGGAGTGGCAATTATCGGCAAGTACGTCGGCACTTACGTTGCGGCCAGAGTCTGTGGCATCAGCAACCGCGAAGCTTCAGCGCTGGGATGGCTGATGAATACTCGCGGTTTGACTGAACTAATTGTGCTGAATATCGGTCTTTCCTTGGGGGTAGTTTCGCCGCTGCTATTTACGATGTTAGTCATCATGGCTTTAGTGACAACTTTTATGACTTCGCCTCTGTTGGAGTGGACTTATCCAAAACGGTTAATTCGGTTAGATATTTCAGAAGTTAACTCTGAGGATTCAGAATTAGAGGATTTACAAATGGCTGACAGCAGCGAAGAAACTGCTAATAAATTGCTGCCAACTTATCGAATTTTAGTACCGGTTGCCAATCCCAGCACGCAGAAAGGTTTACTGCGACTAGCGGTAGCGCTGGCGCAGCCGGCTGCTGGCATGGGTGGTGAGGATTTACAGTCGGCGGCGGTTCATCCTCTGAGTTTGATAGAATTAAATGATGACTATGCCTTTGAAAGTACGCCTGCGGAAGCCGATCGCATTATTCAAGAGCGCCGCTCGAAATTATCAGAATTGATTGATAGTTTGCAAGTGTCCGATGCGAGAAAATTCGTACATCCCATCATTCGGGTTACTAATGATGTAGCCAGGGAAACGGCACAAATTGCGGAAATAGATCGCGCGGATTTGATTTTAGTAGGATGGCACAGGCCAACTTTTAGCAGCAACCGTTTGGGAGGACGTGTCGGCCAAATTCTCAGCAACGCTAAGGTGGATGTAGCAATTTTTGTTGACAGAGGCCGAGAAAGGTTGAATAACTTGTTAGTACCTTACGCGGCAAACATTCACGATGATTTGGGGTTAGAATTGGCGCTGAGACTGTTAGTTAATAGCGAGGAACGCCGTTTGACGGTGCTGCGGGTGGCGGTTGGCGGGGAAGCTGAAAACAATCTGAGTTACGAGTTTCAGCGAGTGATGGATCAGTTACCGGTTGAGGTGCGATCGCGAATTGAAACTCCGATTGTGGAGGCTGCTGAGCCAATTCAAGCAGTGGTGGCGGCTTCTGCTAATGCTGATTTAACTATTGCGGGTACGAGTCGGGAGTGGGGAATTGAGCGCCAAACTTTGGGACAGTATACTGATGAATTGGCTGTGCAGTGTCATTCTTCGCTACTGATTGCGCGGTGCTACGTTAAAGTGCGATCGCACTTGGCATCGGTACTTCCTCAAAGGTAGTCAGTTGACTGTTGACTGTTGACTGTTGACTGTTGACTGTTGACTGTTGACTGTTGACTGTTGACTGTTGGCAGTTGACTGTTGACTGTTGACTGTTGACTGTTGACTGTTGTTATTAGTTATTGGTTATTGGTTATTGGTTATTTGTGAGTTAGTATCAATGCCCAATGCCCAATGCCCAATGCCCAATGCCCAATGCCCAATGCCCAATGCCCAATGCCCAATGCCCAATCCCCAATGCCCAATCCCCAATGCCCAATGCCCAATGCCCAATGCCCAATGCCCAATGCCCAATGCCCAATTATTAATTACCAAGATGATGAATCATTTAAGCCTCAAATCACTGGCATTTTACGGGATTGCGATCGGCTCAGTTGCACTGCTGTTTAAAGTAGTAACTGCTTACGGCGAAACAAATTTAAAGGCGGCCCCGGCAATTGCGGGAACTTATCGCTTCGATCCTAAAAATTTGCCCGAATGTCTGAATTCTGATGTTTTGGAATTGACAATCGAGCAATCGGGGGTTTATTTGAGCGGTAATTTGCGATCGGGCAGCAGGGAGGGCAGGGAAAAAACAGGCGAGGAGAAACCTTCTCTATTTGGTAAGTGGGAAACTCAAGGATTGAACTTGTCGGGTGCGGTTCCTAATTTAGCGGGTTGCAGCGACTCCACAGCAACCGGTCAAAACAGTTCTGTTAAAATGCGCGGAATTGTGGAGCAAGAAACCCTCAAGGGAAAAATTAGTCTAACTGATAAGGCGGCGGCTACTGATTTTACGGCTCAAAGAGAAGCGGCGGTGCAACGCCAGAAGCAGGAACATTGATTGATCCCAATAGAGAATAAGAAAGGGGAAATGGGTAATTCTTTGTCGCTTTCTGACCGAAAGCATCCAGGATACAAGCCGCCGGATTCATCCGTCCAGAAATAAAAAACCTGTATCCGATGAAACTTGCCCCCCGGATTCATCCGTGGGGTCAATGCTTCAATCTAAAATCTAAAATCTAAAATCTAAAATCGATTGACTCTTCCCTTCACCCCACGCGAAGCAAGGAATCACAAAGCGGCGGCGGGGGTAGGAGAGTGGGCGATCGAACTCTCGCCGGAGCTCGCCCGCGACGGTCGGTTGCTGCTAGATTGAATATATATACATAAAAGTCAACGATCGAAATAAAGTATCCCAGAGAAGTTCTTGGTTGAGAATTTGTCTTGCTCAAGACCCCCCCTGCCCGTATAGTTTGTTTGGAATGGATGTTGCCGTGATCTTAATGCCGTCAGAAACTTCGCTTACCCAGTCAAACCCGTTAATTTTAGACAGTTTGCCAGACTTGTCGCCCTCCGATGGGGGATGTCCCCGCCGAGCCAGATTGCAAATTGACTTGATGTTGCTGGCGATCGAAGCCTTGTATCTCGGAGGTGCGGAAGAAATGCTGGCTGTGTCAAAGGACCTGGAATTGGGATCAATTATCAAAAATCGGGTTGCCCTTTGGCTGATGCGTAATACTAACCCGCTGAGACGCTATACCCAGCGCCGCTCCCTTACCATTGTGGAGGCAAAAGCGCTGGTGGCGATCGCCTGTAATATGGCGCGTAAGTTAACCGCCACAATTCGGCAGTTGCTGCTAGACTCCCAGCAGTTGCGATCGAAAAATATCCCCCTCAACCAGAACCAGCCGCTGGCGGAGTATTTAGAACGCTTTCGAGCTCACTTTCGATCGCGCATGAACCCCAAGCGATCGCTAGTTGCAGCTTACGATTCCGACGACAAGCTCAACGAACTAGCTTTGAACTTGTTGAGCAAACTGCTATTTTGTACAGGCACAGCCGGAATGCAGCGCTTCTGGGTTAGCCTGTTTGATGGAGAAGTTGAATAAAAAATGACTATTAGGCGTCAGTACAGTCTGCCAAATTGCACCCTGGTTCTAGAAGGGTTGAGCGATGGATCGGCAGCCAGCCAGTTAGATATAAGGCCGGTGCTTTCGATATTAATGAGCGCTGAATGCTATGTGACAGGTCTCGGCGAGCCCCTAAGCGGGGGACGAGACTTTTTTGAAAGCTTGGTGAGGGCCGTCAGCAGCTACGCTCAAGAATTTATGAGCGGAGTGCATTATCCCGATCGCTACGGCCCGAATTTGGGTATGGTGCAGTTGCACAGAATTGACGGGAATTTGCACCGATTGACCGTTCTACCCGCCTCCACAGGCAGCCCAACCCAAATCGATCAAAAAACAGAACTGTCGGCAAAAGTAGATTTGACGACGGTACAGCTATTTGACTTGGTAGAGGCGATCGATCAGTTTTTTGCCGACACGCAGACGCTGCCGGAATTGTCGCTGCAATTAACCCCAATTTCCAAGCGTTACGTCAAGTCGGCCGAACCTTTGGCGAAGCGGACTTTGCCCGCTGTCGTGGGCGTGTCGAGTTTGGCTTTGGCTGCGATGGCGTTTTTCTTGGTGCCGGTGCCGGAAGTCCAACGTCCGAGAGATCCGGTGCGGCAGCCGAATCCAGCCGGCCAGAATCAGGGGACGGCGAATCCGGGTGGATCGGGTTCGCCTAATCCCAATCCCACGCCTCCTGCTGACGGTTTGCTGCCTGGGACTCAAACTCCAAACGCTGAATCGCTTTCGCCGACTCCGAGCCCCGCGCCGCAGCCGGACGCTTCACCGTTGGCCACACCGCAGTCGAGCACTTCGCCGGAAAGCACGCCCACTCCTGTTGCTGAAGGTTTGGCAAGCCCAGAGGTGGGCGCGGTGCCAATTACCGATCCAGGGCAAATTGAGCTGTTGAGGGGCAAACTTTCCCAGCAAATTGACGGAGTTGTGAAGGATAAGCCTCCGGTTGATGCGGAGTTGGTTTATCGGGTGAGTGCGGCCCAAGACGGGGCGATTGTCGGTTACAAGCCGGAAAATTCGGCAGCAGTCGATCGATCCGAAACGCCTTTGTCGGAGTTGCTTTACAAACCTGTTGGCACCAGGCCACCTGCGGAACCGCTGGCTGATTTCCGCGTAGTTTTGGCACCGGGTGGTAAAGTTCAAGTCACTCCTTGGTAATGGTTGATTGTTGACTGTTAACGGTTAAGTGTTGACTGTTAACGGTTGACTGTTGACTGTTGACTGATACCAAATCCCGCTTAAATGCTGCCTCATACCATGTCCGATCGATCGCGCATAATACAATTGCCGGGGCGGGTTTTTGAGATTGTCGGTTTTTAGCAAATATTGTTGGTGAACCCGCCCCTACAGGAATCAGGCTAATTGACCGGACATGATATCAATCTCTTAGTCTGGGGAGGCAGACTTGGTTTTTCTAGTAGCGATTTAAATCGCCGAATCATCTACAAACCGATTGCTGATTCAAAGGCCTGTTGGTGCGATCGGCTCAATATCTGGGTCAAATCCTCCGACTTGATTTGTGCGAATTATCCACAAAAAAGCTCCTTGTTTTAATAAAACTTTGGCGATTTCATCTTGGGTTCGCCTCGGCAGCATTGTTCGGTAACTAATAGCAGCTTTTATCAGGGTTGCTATACCAGCAAAAAAGGTTTTTTTTAGTTCAGAATCAATCCCCGCTAATCTCGAATTTTTCCGCCAATCTGGACGGACAATGCCGAGGGGCATTAATACTTTTTCTAAACTCTCTCCTAAAGCTACTAATTGGTGAAACCTTTGGGTTTGTGCGTCGGTGGGATGTGTTTTCAACCAGTCTTGAATCTGAGGATTTGACTCTATTTCGGAAGTGATTTTTTTAATTGTCGCGTAAATTGCCTGACTTGAATCTTGGACGCAAGAAGTTGCTGGCGTGACTAAACTTGCGCCGGTGCCGTCTCCGCTGCGGTAGCGGGCCATCATGATATCTAGTTGCTGGTTTAATTCGGTTAAAGGCGACAAGGTTATGCCGTCAAAATCGTAGTCGCAACACACGCAGTCTAATTTACAGATGATATCGCAAACCGGGCGATCGCCCAACCAGCCGCGCTGCAAGTCTCCCATGTAGCTTTGCCATTTGCTGGAACCGGCGACAATTCCGTCAGGATTGTGGGCGTAAACTTGTTTGTATTCTATGTCAAAACGCAGTTCGCTGGTAAAGCGATCGCGCACTACTTTTGCTACTCCGAAAGCAAAATGTCCGGTGACAATTCCCAGCGGTGGTCGTTCGCCTTTTTTGCCGCCGATACCCCCGAAACTGTGAATCACTATCCCGATATCTCCTTCTTGCCAAGGAGAGATTGAAGCGTTTTCTGTAGCATCATTTGGGGTTAACAATACTCTTTTTGCTTGCCCTTTTTGGGCTGGTGTATTTTCCCAATTTTTGCTGCTTAAATAATCGAGAGATTTTTTGAGTCCGAAATGTGTTTCATCTGGGATTAATTGAGCAATTTTGCGGGGTTCGATTG
Source organism: Microcoleus sp. T3_B1 (assembly GCF_036700445.1). NCBI lineage: Bacteria > Bacillati > Cyanobacteriota > Cyanophyceae > Oscillatoriales > Microcoleaceae > Microcoleus > Microcoleus sp. T3_B1. The sequence goes on along the minus strand of NZ_JAUBOX010000034.1, from coordinate 49,872 downwards.
CCTCCACTACAAATATACTGTCTTCGTCTCTTTCGCCGTAAATGTACCAGCCGTCTGGATTTAATGGCGATTTTTCGATCAGGTGATTGGTAGACCTCGCTACGCCATGTTTGTCTGGCTGTACTTGGGGAATCCGAATGATTTCGGCGGCGCCGTCAAATTGTTGAGATGTTTTGTTGAAATGCCGGACAATGAATTTGTCGCTGTCGCCTTCTTTTCGCTGTAAAATTGTGACTAAGGCGCAGAAACGTCCGATAATTTGTACTGGTTCGCGATCGATCGTGAGTTCCTGGCGATCGCTGCTGCTATAATGAATCGCAATCACCGGTCTTCGCAGCATCACAGTCACGCTGTCTTCGAGTCGGGTGCCTGCTAGAGTTTCTAAAGGGCCGACATTTCGCCAACCGTTCAATCTATCTGGATGGATGTTGCCAGATTTTTGACTTTTTTTAGTTTCTTGTGTAAAGTTTATATCTTGACTGACTGCGTGGACAAAAAACTGTACTTCGCGATTTGTACTCCATTTTAAAAATGCTGTTTTGCCAATAAAGTTTTTATATTTTTTGGGTGCATTTATTACTTCAAAAAACACGGTACCGTAGGGCTGGCGCTGTTCATGTGAGGGCAAAATTAAGCGCCCGTGCCAAAGAGCGATCGGCTTGTATAGATAGGCAACGGATGCTGAATTATCGCAAATTATCTCCGGCTGAAGCGCTGCTGAAATATCGCTTTTGCCTCCAAAAATAGTAGCAGTTAAATTCCCGTCACTTTCTACGAATCGGGGTTCTAAAAACAAGTTTTCTGGTTCGGAAATATTAGCGGTTGAATTGCCCGTATTTCTGGTAAACGAGCGTATAAAAAAAGGGCGGTTTGCCTCCAATTTCGCTTGCAACCAATTAATGAAAATCCGAATAAAAATAAAAGCTGTTAGACCGGAAATAACAGCCATAACTATCAGCGCCAGCGTCAAAATGAATTGGTTGAAAGACTGACCTGACACTAGAAAAATTGTGGGCCATATCCAAGAAAATGCCGCCATAATATCTAAAAACGAGTTTTAGGTTCGATCCAGTCTGTGCTGGCTTGACTGCCGAAAACTAGGGGTTTGTCCTCGGTGACTGCTACGGTTTGCCCTGTCATATCCACTGCACAAAGAGGCCAAGATCGATCGCCCAAATTGCCTGCGCGGAACAGAACTTGTCCGGGACAAACTTGACTCCAACCCAACAATACAGCATGAGTGTAAAGACTGCGAGCGGGAGCAACTGTATAAGTGTAATTATCATTTTTGTCCCAAATGACACCGTAGTCGGACATATCCGAAGAGTTGAAAAGTGCTTCAAATTCGCGGGCGAGAATGCGGGAACCGTCTTGATTCCAAGAAACAGGCACTAAAATGGCGATCGTCCCGGACATATCTGTATCATCGCTAGCATACATCCCACTTTCGGCCAGGGGCGAAGCAGCCGCCACTGTTTGCAGTTCCCCGGTTTTGAGATTTTCCACAAACATGACGCTGCTAACCCGACACCGGGAGAATTCCGGCTGTACTTGCAACTCAATTCGACTGTAAGCTGCGTATTGGCCGTTAGTTGATACTAGGGATGGACTGCGATAATAGCGGAGGCCTGTGCCGGCAGTGGAGCTCACTTTAGCATGAGTGGCACTAATCCATTCCCAAGGAACGGGATAAGGGCTATTTAAAGGGTCAGTCATCGGTTTTTTTTCCAAAAGTTTTACTGAATTATCCAACAGATTCAGGCTGGCACGCAACGGACTAGAAACCCGGTTTCTGCCTCGATGCTTCGCCACTAAACCCCAGATTTATATAAACCGGGTTTCTTTTTTAGATTTTAGATTGGAGGCCAAATCTCAAATCTCAAATCTCAAATTTCCAATCGGATAGGTAAGATAGTATCGAAATTAATGTGGTCTGTACACCGAGAGGGATGAAATATGACGCGATCTTTTAACCAAAAACCTTCAATCCCCCCCACTCGCGTCTCCAAGTCGCGGGGAAAAGGTTTGCTTTTACTGTCGCTGATTTTTCGACTGCTGCTGCTGGGGGTGGGCAGCGGTTTTGCGTGGGTTTTGGGGATGGCGATCGCTCAAATTTATCCGTCAGGCGCGACGGAAATGCCGATCGCAGAGAGATTGCTGCGTGTAACTCAAAATTTGACCTCCAGCCCGAAACGCGCCCCAGCAACGCCAATTCCGGCGCTTCCGCCACCCACCGCTACACCAAGTCCCCAGTCAACAGTCAGTCCTGCCCAGAGAGAGAAATTGCAGTCGGATTTGAGACAGTTGCAGGGCGAACTCAACGCGCTGATTGGCCGCACGGCGGCTTTGGAGAGTCAGTTGGGCAGCAGCCGGCCGACGGAAACTTTGGAAAAGCGTTTGCAGTTGATGTCGCGGGAATTGGCGGGGCCGGAAACGGCGACAAGTCCTGTTCCTGCTTTACCCGCGATCGGCAGCAGCCCCAGTCTGAACCCTGAAACGGTGAATACTGCCCCACAGAATGCCAATAATCCGGTGTTTGGGGGGGATGGGCTGATGGTGACTCTGCCCAGCGATGTTTTGTTTGATACTGGCAGCATTTCTTTGCGCGCGGGTACTAATGCGATTTTGGACAATTTGGTGGCGGAGTTGGGCAATCACGAGGGGGCAACTGTGCGGGTTGCGGGCCACACTGACGACGCGGGGGAAGCGGCGGATAATCGCAATGTGTCGTTTGCGCGGGCTCAGGCTGTGGTGCAGTATTTGTCGGGTGTACTCGGTCAGAAGTATCATTGGGTGGCGATCGGCTATGGGGAAAGTCGCCCTTCGGTAGACAATAGTTCGGATACTAATCGGCAGCGCAACCGCCGCATTGAAGTGGTAATTAATCCTTAGTTTTTAGTCATCAGTCATCAGTCATTAGTCGGCAGACTTGTAGATACTGTTGAAGTGTCAATGGTAGCGATCGAATAATTGGAGTCATATCACATCCGGTTGAACCGGAATGATTTAACCGCAGAGGACACAGAGGACGCAGAGGAAGAGAAGAGAGAGATGAATAATTCCTATGCCAACGGATTTGATATCAAACGGCTTCTGGGATGTTAAAATTGCTGTTGTGAATTTAAGATCAAACCTGGCAACTACGGAATTATACCCAAGTACGAGTGTCCCCGCGATCGGTCACGTAAGCGCTGAACTCCGAAAATTATTATTCCGATGCCAACAGAAACGATATAAATTGTATGTTTCAATTCCCTACTCCCCTTCTCCTTTTCTCCCCTGCTGTCACGCCGAAGGTGTAAGAGGTGGCAAGTCAGAATTATTTTTAGCCCGATCTATTGCCTCTCGATGTTCACTCCTAAGTTTCGGTTTTAAATACAAGTTCTCAATCAAAGCTGCTACTCCCGCAAACCAAGGCGGCACAATGACTGCTCCAATAATTCCTAATACTTGAACGCCTCCCAAGACAGACAGCAATTGATATAAAGGATGCACACCAACTGAGGAACCAACCAGCAAAGGATCGAGGACGTAAGTTTCCAAGTTCTGGATGATTACAAATAACAGTAATACCCACAAAAGTACCCAGCCACCTTTAGCTAATGCTACGATTAATGCTGGTACTGCTCCCAATACTGGGCCGATGAAGGGAATCAAGTTGGTAACACCTGCGATCGCACCCAAGCCTAAAGCAAATTCCGGCATTCCCAAAATGCTCAAACCAGTGGTAATAAATATCCCTAAAATACCCGAAACTAACACTCGCCCGCGAATATAGCTCCCCATTCTTTGACCAATTGGCGCCACTTGTGCGGCTAATCTTCCGTCCCAAGGTTTCGGGAAAAACTGCACCAAACTTTTAATTAATGTGTCGCTGTCCGCAACCATGTAACCTGAAATAAATAATGCTAAAACTAAGCTGAAGAAACCGCCGAGAATGCCTCTCGTTAAACTGTACGATCGCAAAACCAGTTGTTGACTCGATCGAATCAGCCAATTAGTCAGCGATTGAGTGTCCACCAGACCCACCAAGGTTGGGGCATCGTCGCTCAAGCGACTCAATACATTAGTTGCCACAGTTCGCAAACTTTCGACATAAACTGGTAACTGCCGCAGCAGTAACTCTATTTGTTCGATGACCGTGGGCCCGATTAACACTACCGTCCCGCTAAATCCGCCGATGAGAGTTAAATAAACCATAATCACCGCCAGCCAGCGGGGAACCCGCATCGTTTGGGCCCAATTCACGATCGGGACGATCGAAGCAGCCAGCACAACTGATATCATCAGAATTACTAGCAGGCTCCGCAATTGCCACAGCAGCACTAGCAGCAAGGACGATGCTACAATTAGCAGCAAGTTAGGTAAAGAAATGGTAATCCGCTGTTCTGACATGATTATTCTGACAAAATTGAGTAATGATATTGTTGTCGATCGTGTCACTCTCTATTTTATGATAAACGATATGATATAAATAATATAATTAAGATTATCAAGTCGCTATTAAAACCCGTTGAATGGATCGGCAGTTCCCGTGACGACTTGCGCGACTTTCCTGAAGATGTTCAGCAAATTATGGGTTTTGCTTTGTACCGCGCTCAACTGGGTAAAAAGCATCCTGATGCTAAACCGCTTAAAGGATTTAAAGGTGCTGGCGTTCTAGAAATTGTTGAGAATTTTGATGGCGACACTTACCGAGCGATATATACCGTAAAATTTGAAGGAATAGTCTATGTTCTTCATTCTTTTCAAAAAAAATCAAAGCAGGGAATTGCTACCCCCAAGCAAGATATAGATTTGATTGAATCTCGGCTTAAGCGTGCCAAAGAACACTACAAAAAATATTTAGAACAGCAAGAATTGGAGGAACAAAATGACTGAAGAAATAAAAGTGCATTCCAGTAGTGGAAATGTTTTTGCTGATTTAGGGCTACCCAATCCAGAGGAATTACTGATTAAGGCAGAACTAGCTCATCAGATTAGTGAATTAATTTCGGAACGCCAACTAACCCAGAACCAAGCAGCCAAGCTATTAGGAATCGATCAACCTACACTCTCAGCATTGATGCGCGGTAAATTATTAGATTTCTCTACGGAACGCCTATTTCGTTTTCTCAACGCACTCGGCAGCAACGTAGAGATTAGGATTGCCCACTCGCCACCAAATGTTCAAGCTAAAACTCACATTGTCGTAGCATCATAAGTAAACAAACAAGTAAAAAATTAAAAGATTAATATGCAATCACCACCTTCAAATAAAGATTTGTCAACCATTTCTTCTATAAAATCACCAACGCTGTTTTACGAATGGCAAAATTACCGTTGTGCTTATGATGTTTATCAACCAACTACTGCGACAGAAGATAGCATCCCTTTGTTATTAATTCATCCGATAGGAGTTGGTTTGTCAAGAATCTTTTGGCATAGATTTTGTGAGAGTTGGTACAAAGCAGGGAACAGTAATCCGATTTATAATCCCGACCTTTTGGGCTGCGGCGATTGCGAAATGCCGGCTGTGGCTTGCTATCCTGACGATTGGGCGGCACAGTTGCAGTATTTCTTGGAAACTGTAGTCAAAAAACCTGCGATCGTCCTCGTACAAGGTGCTTTACTCTCTGTAGGCTTGGCTTTAGCAAAAATGCAGCAGGAAAGCGGCTCAAATTTAATTCGCGGCTTAGTCCTCGCCGGGCCTCCCGCTTGGGCGGTAATGAACAAACATTCGACAGAAAGACAGCAAAGGATTGTCTGGAATTTGTTAAATTCTCCCTTGGGAAACGCTTTTTACCGCTACGCCAGACGCGCTGAATTTTTGCGTTCTTTTTCTGTGAAACAACTGTTTGGCGATGCGGCAAAAGTTGACAGCGAATGGTTGGATGCTTTGCAGGCTGGGGCGGCAAATCCTGACAGCCGTCACGCGGTTTTCTCGTTTTTAGCGGGGTTTTGGCGCCAGGATTATAGCGGTACGATTCAAAAGTTCGATCGACCTGCACTCATTGTCATGGGAGAAAAAGCCTCAAGCATCAGTCAAGCAGGTAAGGAAGAGAAACCCGATGAAAGATTAGCGCAATATTTGGCTAAATTTCCCAATGCGGAAGGTTTATTAATGCCGGGGCGCAATGTTTTGCCCTACGAATCAACCGCAGAATTTGTCGCGGCTGTTGCGGATTTTGTGAATAAGTTAAATACAAATTAATTTTTTTTATGAAGTTGTCGTCTAATAATAACTGACACAGTTAATAGACCTCATCATGTGTCCCGATGTCGAGTAAAACAATGACTTCACTATTTGTTTCCGTATCCTCTTCAATCGAGAAAACGATACGGCAATCATAGCCGCAAGAGCAGGACTGAAGACCGTCGAGTTTGCCGCCTAGTTTGTGAGTATTTAGGTTTGGAAAAAATACATCTGCTTCCATTTGTTGAAGAGATTCTTCAATACGTTGCTGGATCTCAGGATTTCGTTTGACTCACATCTTGCACCATTCTCAAGAACAGGCAAGATGCCTGTTCCACAAAGAGTAGATTTTCTTGTGGAACAGGCATCTTGCCTGTTCCTAAAAAGCTTATTGATAATGGTGCAACATCTCAGTTCGACAAACTTGCGAAATGCTCGTTTGAATTTGGGAGTCAGAACCAGTTGTCTCATGCTTCCGGCTCGTCCAAAGACTGGCGTAATGTTGCAATAACATCCTCGGCTGACTGGTGTCGAAATTTGCCTGTACGGAAATCAGCTAAGGTTTGTTGAGCATCAGCAGCTATTTCCGCGCGGACACTCTCGCGGTGACGGTTTTGCAGGATTTTGATCAGCATTTCCTGCTGTTCGTAGGACAGTTGTAAAGCAGTTTCTAGCACTTGGTCGAGGGTATTCATAGAGTTAGGCTATTAGCTCTAATGTTGAACAAATTGCGAAGTTGAGTAAATTGTATCGCTTATTCAAAGACTAGGCTACACTAAAAAAAAATGTACTAAACTCGGTTTTGTCATGAGCGACAACATCATTACAATTGAAGCAGGTAAACGCAGTGGAAAGCCTTGCATCAGGCGAATGCGAATTACCGTTTATGATGTGTTGGGTTGGCTGGCTGCGGGAATGTCTCATGCACAGATTATGGACGACTTTCCAGAGTTGACGGAGGAAGACATTAGAGCGTGTTTAGAATTCGGCGGTTGAAACCGCTTCTTGTCAAACAAAGTCTGCCTCCGCAGACTATGAATTTAGTTTCAACTCCGGTGCCAGATGGTTGTACCATCCTTTTGATCGATCAGAGTAATGCCCCGATCCTTAAGTTCGTTGCGAATGCGATCGCCCTCAGCGAAATTCTTAGCTTTTCGGGCATCTTTCCGCTGCTGAATCATCACTTCAATCTCCCCATCACTCAAACCATCAACAGCATCATTGCTATCACTTTCCGGCTGAACTTCTAAACCCAAAACCCCCGCCAAACTCACCAATGTCAGCCATTTTTGCTGCAACAAATCCGGCGAAGTTTCTGTTTTTCCATGATGCACTAAAATATTGCCTTCTTTGGCCAATTCCTTAGCCAATTCAAACAAAATCGTCACAGCGCCGGGAGTATTGAAATCATTGTCCATCGCTGATTGGAATTCCTGCACAGCTTTGCTATCCTGTCCAGTTTTCTCAACGTCCCAATTCAGTTGAGAACCGTAGCGCAGCCCAAACAGCAAACCTTCATTGATGGTATTCCAGCCATTTCTAGCGCTAGCGATCGCCTCTTCGGTAAAATCAATTTGACTGCGGTACTGCGCCATCAACACAAACAGCCTCACCGCCATCGGTTCCACCGCTTTTGACTTCTCGCTTCCTTCATTCTTACTCCCCCCCTTACCAAGGGGGGGCTGGGGGGGGTTAGATTCATTCTTACTCCCCCCCTTACCAAGGGGGGGCTGGGGGGGGTTAGATTCATTCTGACTCCCCTCCTGCGTAGGGGCGGTGCCCCCGTGCCCGCCTGCGGGGGGGTTAGATTCCAAATCGCCCGACCAATTCCCATCCAACAAATCGCGAATTGTAATAAAATTGTGCAAAGATTTCGACATCTTTTTGCCATTGACAGTCACAAAAGCATTGTGCATCCAATAATTAGCAAGTGACTTGCCAGTCGCGGCTTCAGATTGAGCAATTTCGTTTTCATGGTGCGGAAAAGTTAAATCGGAACCGCCGCAGTGAATGTCAATTGTTTCGCCCAAGCAATCGCGCACCATCGCCGAACATTCGATGTGCCATCCGGGGCGACCTTTTCCCCAAGATGAATCCCAAGCAGGTTCTCCGGGTTTAGCGCTTTTCCACAGGGCAAAATCAGATGAATCTTGCTTTTTTTGAGCTTCTATTTCTGCGGTTTCCAATCTACCGCTAGCCCCGGCTTGCATTTCTTCCAACTTGCGGCCGGAAAGTTTTCCGTAATCGGCAAACTGCCTCACCTTGTAGTAAACGTCGCCACCGGAAGCATAGGCATAACCTTTATTTTCTAATTCGTGAATCAGCCGTTTAATGCCGTCGATTGTATGGGTGGCGCGGGGATATTCATCGGCCCTGAGAATATTCAGCTTGTCCATATCTACGAAATATTCATCGATGAAGCGTTGCGCCACGGCTTCCATTGTGGAATTTGTTTCGCGGGCGCGGTTGAGAATTTTGTCGTCAATATCTGTAAAATTCTGCACGTAGCGCACATCGTATCCTCGCCACATCAGATAGCGGCGCACCATGTCCCAAACAATGTAAGCGCGGGCGTGGCCGACGTGGCAGTAATCGTACACCGTAACGCCGCAGCAATACATCCGCACCTTTCCTGGTTCGAGGGGTTCAAAAGGTGATTCGCGACGGGTCAAGCTGTTGTAAAGCGTTAGGGGCATGGGATTTGAGATTTGGGATTGAGGTACTGCTCTAATTTATTATATTGCGGTTGGTGAATCTTTCGCTGTCGCTACCAAACATCTGTTAAATCTAAGACAAATCCCGGCAATACATCTTCCCCGGACAAAGTTGTGGGATTATCTAATATTTCCACATCCCGATTTTGTCTGTATATTTCGACTTTCTGATTTTTGCGATCGATTAACCACCCCAAACGAGCTCCATTCGCGATGTATTCCCGCATTTTTTCTCGCAATGGTTCCATGTTGTCCGATTTAGAGCGCAATTCTACAACAAAGTCTGGACAAAGGGGAGCGAAACCTTCTTGTTCTTTGGGTGTGAGAGTTTGCCACCGTTCTAATTTAACCCAGGAAGCATCAGGGGAGCGATCGGCACCATTGGGCAGTTGAAAACCGCTAGAAGAGTTAAATGCTACTCCCAGCTTGGTTTGGCGATTCCACAGCCAGAGTTGTCCTTCAATATCTAGGTTTCGATTGCCTGTCTCGCTTCCTGTGGGGGGCATAACAATTAATTCTCCTGTAGCTGTTCTCTCTAGTCTTAACTCACGGTTGACGGCAGCAATTTGCTGGAACTGTTCGTGAGTTACTTTGAAGGTTTGGGGAATGGTAATGGTGTTGTTGAACATATTGTGCGGCCTCGCGATGGCTATTATCTATTCTATCGTGTCACAGTCTTTTTTACTTTCAAAATTAGATTGACAAACTCCGAAGGTATAGTTTAACATTAAATTAGATGCTAATTTAATGTTATTTATGATAAACCTTTCAAAAGACATACATTCTCTCACGGATTTTAAACGCAATACCACTGAGTTTGTGCAGCGGATCAAGCAAACCAAACATCCTGTGGTTCTAACTGTCAACGGGAAAGCTGAGTTAGTTGTTCAGGATGCTGAATCCTATCAGAAGCTTTTAGATGCGTTTGAGTTATTGGAAACTTTAAAGGGAATTAAACTGGGGTTGGAACAAAGCTCGCGAGGCGAAGGGAAAAAAGCCGAAGATTTCTTTAATCAACTGCTTGATAAGTTAGACAGTTCCCCATGAATCAGAAATATCAAGTCATTATCCAACCCGCAGCGCAAAAAGCCATTGAGGAAGCCTATTTTTGGTTAAGTAATCATTCTTCTCTGAAGGCTAGAACTTGGTTAGAAGGATTGTATAAAGCTACTTTATCGCTAGAAAATATGCCTTCTCGTTGTTCATTAGCATTTGAGAATAGTTTTTTTGACGAAGAAATCAGACAACTGGTTTACGGCAAGGGACGAAATGCCTATCGGATTCTGTTTACGATTGTTGATGATAGCGTTCAGATTATTTTTGTGCGACACGCTGCTCAAAAACCGATAATAGGTGAATCAGACGAGGAAGGTAATAGTTGATGAAAAAAAAAATCTGGATTAGTATTTTAGAAGCGAAGAAATTGATGCGCTCGGCTGATGAAGTTATAGCTTTTGAAAATGCTTTAGCCTCACTTGCCGAGCGTCCTCAAGATAAAGATTTGCCAGATTTACATCTGATTTTAGACGATCGCTGCGAACAGCCAGAAGTCATGTTTGGTTTGATTCATTTTCTAGAATCTTTTGATGTGTCAGCACAGATTCAAGCGTTTGTTACAGTTGTACCGCAATTAATGCTCGTTGCTTCGGAATGGACTAGAATCCTCCACAGCCGCATTTTAAATGATGATGAGGCTTGTCGTTTGTATCGAGATATTTTGCATTTATTGAACTCCCAACAACCTAGTTTTGCTCGTCAATTGCTCGAAGAAAGCGCTAGTTACCATTTAAACAAGCGGGCGGCAAAATTAGAGTTAGCTAGGTAAGATCGATTATTATACAGGATTTCTGAGAAACCCGACTTTTGCCAGAATTCGGGTTTTTGGATGCGTAGTAGCAGCAACTAAGGCCCCCTGTAGGGAATATTATTTTGCATCCCGAAAAAGTGCAAATCCTGATGTAGAAAATAACATCACTACTCCGAATATCGCCCACAATGGATGAAAGCCACCGTCAAGCCTATCTGCATCTGATCTATTTGTTATTAAATTGTCCGACTGAAGATGAAGCAACAGAGATTTTGAATGCTAACTCAGAGTTGGTTGATGATGGGTTAGTGCAAATGATGCTACAAGTTGCTGACTATCTGGCACAGCAGGGGGATGAGAATAACGCTACTTGGTTGCGAAATTGGGCTTCTCATTTGGGTGAGATGATTGCCAACTCTTCAGCGGCAACATCCCTAGAGGTGTATTTTGATTTCTTGATGGAGGTATTGCAGGCAACTCAAGATAGCAAGGGAAACCAGCAGGTGGTGTACCAACTGCTGCAAGATAACCTAGATAAATTGGATGATGACTTTGCCTCTGCATTGCGAGATTGGACAACAGCGAAACTGTCAGAGGTGAAATCAGAAGAAGCACAATACATTGCGGCGATTATTGGTACTTTTAGCAACTGGATTTATGAGTTCCCTCTGGGGAGTGTAGCTAACAATTTGGAGATTGCGATCGCAGGTCATGAAGTTGTGGCTATTGTCTTTACTCGCGAAGCCTCTCCTCAAGGTTGGGCAGCAACTCAAAATAATCTGGCTAATGCCTACTCAGACCGAATCAAAGGAGACAGGGCAGAGAATTTAGAAGTGGCAATTAGCTATTATCAATTCACACTTGAGGTTCACACCCGCGAAGCCCTTCCCGAAGATTGGGCAATGACTCAACATAATCTTGGCAATGCCTACTCATACAGAATCAAAGAAAACAGGGCAGAGAATTTAGAAGTCGCAATTGGCTATTATCAAGCTGCACTTGAGGTTCACACCTGCGATGGCTTTCCCCAATATTGGGCAATGACTCAAAATAATCTTGGCTATGCCTACTATGAGAGAATTAAAGGAGACAAGTCTGAGAATTTAGAAGTTGCAATTAATCATTGCCAAGCTGCACTTTCTGTTTACGCAGGCGAAGCTTTTACTCAAAGTTGGGCAGCGACTCAAAATAATCTTGCTAATGCCTACTATGAGAGAATTAAAGGAGACAAGTCTGAGAATTTAGAACTCGCAATTGGCTATTATCAAGCCGCACTTTCGGTTTACACTTGTGAGGCTTTTCCCAACAAATGGGCATTGATTCAACATAATCTGGCTAATGCCTACCGTGATAGAATCATAGGAGACAAGGCAGAGAATTTAGAAGCCACAATTGGCTATTGCCAAGCAGCACTTTCTGTTTACAACCGCGATGCTTTTCCTCAAAATTGGGCATTGACTCACAACAACCTGGGTATTGCCTACTTATACAGAATTACAGGAGATAAGGCAGGAAACTTAGAAGTGGCTATTGGCTATTGCCAAGCCGTACTATCAGTTTTCAATCGCGAAGTATTTCCCCTAGATTGGGCAATGACTCAACATAATCTGGCTGCTGCTTACTTTAACAGAATCACAGGAGACAAGGCAGAAAATTTAGAAGTGGCAATTCGCTATTACCAAGCAGCACTTGAAGTTTACACCCGTGATGCTTTGCCCCAAGATTATACCGAAACCTTATTTAACCTTGGACTTGCCTACCAACAAATAAACCAGCAGCCTCTTGCCTATGATGCCTTTGCCACTGCTATTGAAACAGTGGAATTTCTGCGTAGCGAGATAGTCTCTGGAGATGAATCTAAGCAAAAACTAGCTGAGGAATGGAACAAAAGCTATCAATCTCTGGTGGAAGTGTGCCTAGAGATGGGCAATTACACCGCAGCGATTGAATATGCCGAACGCAGCAAAAATCGTAACCTAGTTGAACAAATCCTCACCCGTGATTTACATAACATTTTCCCCCCAGAAGCTGTCACAGAACTAGAACAACTTCGAGACGAAATTGCTACTAATCAGAACAAAATCCAGACTGGTAAAACCGATAACCCAGAAACTATAGCGCTACATCTTGTGCAGTTACGACAGCAGCGCAACGACTTACAAAACCGCTATCTACCCATCGGTTCTGGCTTCAACTTTGACCACTTTCAGGCAACTTTAGATGACCACACTGCAATTATCGAGTGGTATATCACTCGTGAAAGCTTCCATACATTTATCTTTACCCACCACAGCCCGCAACCCTTCGTTTTGTCTGCCACCATCGATGACCGAAATGCTTTGGTATATTGGGCTAATGCTTATATAGATGATTACTACGAGCAAAAAGACAACTGGATGACTCAGCTAACTCCGCGACTCAAGGAATTAGCAAAGATATTGCACTTGGATGAGATTCTTTCCCATCTTCCCAAAGATTGTCAGCAGCTAATCCTCATCCCCCATCTGGCCTTACATCTTTTCCCCCTTCATGCTTTACCAGTCGGTGAATTGTGCCTCCTCGATATTTTCCCCAAAGGTGTCAGCTATGCACCGAGTTGTCAGCTATTACTACAAGCACAAAAACGACAACGCCCCGACTTTACCCACCTATTTGCTGTTCAAAATCCTACTAAAGACCGTCCCTATGTTGATTTTGGAGTTGAAGCTATCCGTCCTTATTTTCAGCCGAATGACTATGTTCTCCCTGGAGACAAAGCAATAAAAGCTAGCCTCATTCAATCAGAACAACTACGCTCTGCCCACTGCTTCCACTTCTTCGGTCATGCTACATTTAACTTTGAAAAATCAGCTCTAATTTTGGCGGATGGACACCTGACGCTGGGAGAAATCTTTGCTCTAGACTTAAATCAATGTCGCCTGGTTATCCTCTCAGCTTGTGAAACTGGCATGACAGATTTTAACAGCATCAGCGATGAGTATATCGGTTTACCAAGTGGTTTTCTGTTTGCAGGTAGTCCTAGCGTCGTCAGTACCCTTTGGGAGGTTGATCAACTGTCTGCTGCTTTTCTGATGATTGAGTTTTATGAAAACCTGAGAAAATATAAACAGTTAGAAGAGGGAGATATTGCGATCGCCCTCAACCTAGCACAGAAACGGCTACGGGATTTAACTGTGGACGAATTTAAAAAAAGCCTGATTAAATACAAGCCTCTAATTGATGAAATCCTTAGTAAACTGCCAAAAGTAGAGCGTAGGAAAGCTGAGGCCTCAATAACATATCGCCTATCTCAAGCATATCCCTTTGCTCACCCTTCCGATTGGGCAGCCTTTACAGCTACAGGAATCTAAGCTTCAGACTCTGACGACTCGCAAAACTTATTAACACCTATTTTAGTCACGTTGATAGCAACTAAGGTTGCTAAATTAGCAGGAAACGGCATAAAATCTCTCAAATCCTTGAATAATTCTAGTAAATCACCTGTGTATTTGCTACAGATAACTTTTCGTGCTTTCTCGGTTAACTTGTCTAAATAACTTTGGTCTGACTCTGCCAGAGTGGATTTTGTGTATCCCGACTCAATTGCTAACACTTCTGCTGCATCTTCTAAACTGTTATCACAAGCTTCAACTTCGTCAAGTGCAGCTAATGCCTCTGGATCGCTCGCCAATTCAGAGCGATATTGTGCAATTTGTTCTGATGTAAGTATGGTCATTTGAGGCTGACTCCGTAAAATGTGATTAATGCTTTTTACCTTCACTCCTCCACCAGCTACTGCCGGAAGTTTTCCAGTTTGTCATATTCCCAAAGACAAATATATCTATTCTCAAGCGATCGCTAATTTTTAAATCGAGCGGTTATGCTGGAACGATCGCCTCTTGAAGATGGATAATATTTCCCTCGGAATTTAAGATATAAAACCATTCCCTCGGAATGATAGTTTGATTCAGTATTCTGAGATGATGGCTCAACTCTTCAATAGAGAATGTTTCTACATAAGTGACAGTTTTTGTATCGCAGGGTTTGAGGCGATCGTTTTCTCCAATGTAGCGACCCTCACCAACATAGCCTAAACTTGACAAAAGTTCTTCTACTTCGGGTTCAATGATGGGCATACTTAAGTCGTCATCTGGGTAATCGACAAAAATAGCAATTTTACCTGTTGCCGGAACTTCTAGTTCTGGAGAAGTCCAACCCTGTTTATAGTCCCAAACAATTGTATCTTTAGTCTTCATCTTCGCCTCCTGGGAAAATACACTGCCAAATGGGCTCTCCTGACTTTATGGTGTATAATGTAACAAACAATACATTTATTCTCATGGACTTTTATTTGGATTATATATTAGACTTGCCTGGAGTGAAGGTTGAAAGTTGTACTCAAATTGATGGAAAAATTTTATTAGGACTGAGAATTGTAGGAGAAAGTATGGTTTGTCATCACTGTCAAAATTATACCGAACAATTGCATCAGAATCGACCAATCTTAGTAAGAGATTTGCCAGTGTTTGGTCGTCCTGTGTATTTAAAAGTCCCGCGACGGCAGTTTTACTGTCCTAATTGCCAACGATATCCCACAGAAAAAGTAGATTTTTTGGACATTAAAAGACGGCATACTCAACGATACGAACAAAATATTTATGAGCGTGTCAAACAATCGAGCATGGAGCAAATTGGACGAGAAGAAGGACTGAGTTATGACGAAATAAAAGGAATATTTGAGCAGACAAATAAGCAGAAAAAAAAACCGAATTGGGAACAGGTTAAACGAATTTGTCTCGACGAAATAAGTATGCGGAAAGGTCAAGGAAATTTTGTGACTGTTGTTGGGGACATTTCCGAAGGTAATTTAATTGAGATGATTGATTCTCATCGCTGTGAAGAAATCATTGAAGTCCTTATGCAACAAGCAATTGAGGTTCGAGAGCAAGTTGAGGAAGTGAGTGTTGATATGTGGGGAGGGTTTCCTAAAGTTATCAAAAAAGTATTTCCCAACGCCAAAATTATTATCGATCGTTTTCATGTGATGAAAGTAGTTAATAAAGATTTGAATAAATTACGCAGAGCAGCCGGAATAACAGATAGGAAAAGTAAATATTTATTGTTAAGTAATCGAATAAACTTGAATCCTCTTCAGATTGATAAATTAGAGATGGCACTAGGTAAATCAGAATGCTTGAGAATTGCGTATGAGATGAAAGAAAAATTTAGAAAAATATATGAGACTAATTTGACCGTCAAAGAAGGGCAGGCAAAAATTAAAGAATGGCTAAATCATGCACAAGTATTTTTTAGAGAATCTGCATCAACGAGTGAAAATCATTTTGAGGGTATTTGCAACTACTTTCTTAATCGCACAACAAGTGGAGTTATGGAGGGAATCAACAATCGAATTAAGTTGATAATGCGCCAAGGATATGGCTTTTCTAATTTTAATAATTTCAGGAATCGCGTATTAGCTTGCTTCTCTGATTAGATAAAATTATAACCACAAGTTCAGGAGAGCCGCCAAATGTTTTTCTGAAAGTGTTGAACGGCGAGTAACTTCCGTCCTTTTGCTTCTTCTAAGCAACGTTCAACTGCTTTTTTTCTGGTTCCTGCTACAACGGATTCGGTTTGAGGACTCCCCATACGCTGGATTTCATCTTCAGGATCTTCGAGATAGCCCCGTGGGTTAGTTGTCATTGTCCAAACCTTCCTGCTGCTGTTGACGGGAGCAAAGTGCTTGATCGATCAGCTTGGCGACTATCCAAGAAACCGATCGCTCTTCTGAGGCTGCCCACGCCTCTAAAGCGACTTTCTTTTCTTTGGGGATGTATACCGCTATCAACTCCCGCTTGCGTTTTCCACCCACGAGTTCTTTTTCTTTTAATTCTATAGACATTGTATCTTCTATCTTGGATTTTACTTTGCTACTATATGCTATAGTAGCATATAGTATGAGCGCGCCAACAAAAATTTAATCCCTTGGTGACAGGAAGTGATGGAGAGAAAAGCATCGGGAGAATAGTTGGCTGGAAGTGCGATCGAATTCCTAAAGATATAGATATTGCATACGGATCGCCCCCACCCTCCAAACCCATCAAAAGCCCCCTATCCCCATTTGTCATCAAATCCTGACATTCGCTTCAACACTGATCCCCCAAACCTCTAATATGTCAAGATTCCCTGACAAAGTGATCCCCAAAATCACGAAAATGCGTATAACTACCCAGGATTGAGGCAAAAGACCCCTTGACCCGATCGCAACTTGTCTGCAACATTAAGTCATGACAAACCGATCCCAAAGAAATGCTTCGATTAAGCAGCACTGGGAGTCGAATAGCGCGTGTGCTGCCAGCACAGCGTTGCTAGCAGCACCGATCGCACTCACAAAATCGATCTTGTCAATCAAGAATCGACAGAAAAGTTTTATTTAGATCGGACGGTGCGCGCAGAAGCCAAGAAGTCACAACCCTCGATCGCATTGGGGAAAAGACAAGCTAAAAACAATCAAGGCTTCAAAGGTTGGAGAGATTTGGAAGCTCGATCATATTTGCATTTAAAAGAGTTTCTAACTCAAAAAGTCAACACATTTGTGTTGAAACGAAAAATCTAACCCGCCATCCTAAATTAGTGGAGAACAAACTCATGGCAAAAGAACGCCCACCATTAGAAGAGATGACTTTGCGACAACTCCGCAGAGTTGCTAGCGAATGTGGAGTCTCTCGCTACAGCCGGATGCGGAAATCGCAACTTCTGGCATCAATTCAAGAAATTCAGCGCACCAAATTTTCATACAGTCCATCTCGCAAACTAGAGGCACAAGAAGCAGTGGAAGCAGCAAAGTTTGAACTCGGTCAAGAAGATAGAACCGGCGGTTCTTTGTCATCTGTAGATGAAGGTTTAGCAGATTTGCCCAACGGCTACGGCGAAAGCCGGGTTGTTTTAATGCCCCGCGACCCAGAATGGGCATACACTTACTGGGATATTCCTAACGATCGCAAAGAAGAATTGCGTCGCCAAGGAGGACAGCAACTCGCCCTGCGGATCTACGACGTTACAGATGTTAACCTCGACATTCAAAGCCCGCACAGCATTCAAGAATATCCCTGCGACGAACTGGCGCGGGAATGGTACGTGCCAATCCCCGTGAGCGATCGGGACTACGCGATCGACATCGGCTACCGCTGTGCAGATGGCCGCTGGCTGGTATTAGCTCGATCGGCCGAAGTCCGGGTTCCTCCCGTCTATCCCAGCGACTGGATTGAAGATCAATTCATCACCCTCGACTGGGAAGAAGAATTGCAGGGCAAAACCTTCGCGGAACTGGTTCCTCCGGCCAAGAAACTCGCAAAAGCAGTCAATGGCGGTGGTTACAGCACCAGCAACGCCATCTACGAACAAATCTTCGGCATGGCAGAATCTGCAGAAGCCCTGCGCGTAGCGGGTTCTGTCTTCGGTTCCATGCAGCACGTCGCCGGTTCTGTCCAGCAAGTCGGCATCCACGAACAAGCTCTCAGTTCCTACGTGTTCCCCTCCGGCGTCGGAATGTGGGCTGCTCCCACCATGTCCGGTCTCACCACGTCGGGTGTCGGTATGTCCGGCCTCACCGCGTCGGGTGTCGGTATGTCCGGCCTCACCATGTCGGGTGTCGGTATGTCCGGTCTCACCATGTCGGGTGTCGGTATGTCCGGTCTCACCATGTCAGGTTTCGGTATGTCCGGTGTCGGTATGTCGGGAGTTGGCTTCGCCGCCCCGATGCGCCCCCGCCAGTTCTGGTTAGTTGCTGATGCCGAACTGATCGTCTACGGCGCCACCGAGCCCGACGCTACCGTCTACGTAGGCGGACAGCCGATTAAACTCAATGCTGACGGCACTTTCCGCTTCCAGATGTCCTTCCAAGACGGCTTAATCGACTATCCGATTTTTGCAGTAGCTGCAGACGGCGAACAAAACCGCGCCATCCACTTGAAATTCAACCGCGAAACCCCAGAACGGCGCACCAATACCAAGCAGGATGCTGTTGTTGAATGGTTGGGCTAATTGCAAAGGTCGATCGATCAATGGGTGATAATGCAGGTTTGTGCCAATTTTTTAACCATCACAAGGCATAGCCTCAGCCGACCCTGATTTGTTAAGGTTAATCCCAGACAACAACCCATAACACCCCCTATACACCGTTCTCCTGTTTTGAGGAGCGGTGTTTTTTGTATTTAGAAGGAAGAAGTTCGGCAACGGATTGTGTAACGGATGTAACGGATGTAACGGATGTAAAGGATAGAAGGAAGAAGGAAGAAGGAAGAAGGAAGAAGGAAGAATTATTTATTTAAATGTTCTCAATAGACTTGAATTGCATAAATCTTTGATAGAAGGATTAACCGCAGATTACAGGCAGATAAACACAGATAAACGCAGATAATCTCAAGATAGTTGATGATTTTTGTAATAGGTTTAATATCTATCTGTAGATAGATGTTGATTTAACTCGCCATCTAATCAGTTTAATCAAAATTTGTACTCTTCACTCAAGGATTATTAAGTAAGCTAAAGTTTACTTAAACTTTTATTGCACAAACTCGGTAAATCCAGCGAAACAAAAGAAAGCGAGTTATGAGAGAAAGAAGGCGATCGCACCGCCATTTCTCAAAAGCAAATGCAAAAAATAAATTCCCTGCTGCAACGAAGCCAGAAGCGTCCCCGTCTTTTAGCCTTATTCGCTGCCACATTAGCCGCCGTCTTGCTTTTATTTATTCTGCCGGCACTGACTCAACAGCCAGTCGTGATTACCATGTTAATGCAAGGTCAAGACCTTGTTAACTGGAAACCCTTTGTCAAAGAATTTGAACAGAAAAACCCCGACATTCGCATCAACCTCATAGAAGGACCTTTTGACAGCAACCTCATAGAAAATCTTTACACATCTGCCTTTCTTTTAGGCGAATCGCCCTACGACATCATCAACATGGATATTGTCTGGGTTCCCAAATTTGCAGCCGCAGGTTGGGTAAGCGATTTGACAGACAGAATTCCCCCCGAACAACTATCAAAATTCATCCAAGGTAACGTCGAAGGCGGGCGGTATCGGGGCAAACTTTACCGAATTCCCCACGCTTCCGATGCCGGAATGCTTTATTACCGCAAAGACATTTTAGAACAAGCGAAAATTCCAGCCCCGAAAACCTTTGAAGAGATGGTAAAAATCTCTCAAAACTTGCAGAAACAGGGAAAAGCAACTTGGGGTTATTTGTGGCAAGGTAAACAATACGAGGGAGTATCTGCGATGTTTGTCGAAGTGCTCTCCGGTTTCGGCGGCTTTTGGGCAAACCCGCAAACTTTTGAAGTTGGGCTAGATAAACCGGAGGCAATTAAAGCAGTGGAATTTCTCAAAAATACGATCGCCTCTGGCATTTCTCCTCCGGGTGTCACCACCTACGGCGAAGAAGAAACCCGGCTTTTGTTCCAAAACGGTAAAGCGCTGTTTTTGCGAAACTGGCCGTATGTTTGGAAGCTGGCAAATGCCGAAGGATCGAATGTTAGAGGCAAAATTGCGATCGAGCCAATGCTCAGCAGTACCGGTAAAACAGGCGGTTCCTGCTTGGGCGGCTGGGGCTGGGGAATTGCCAAAACCTCAAAACATCCAGAACAAGCGTGGAAAGCAATTAAATACCTTACCAGCGAGGAAACCCAGCGCAAATTTATTATACAAACCGGTTTAGTTCCCAGTTACAAATCCCTATTTACCAACAAAGAAATAGTCGCCAAATATCCCCACTACCCGCAACTGCTAAAAGTAGTGGAACGATCAGCTTTGCGCCCGCCCCTGGCACAATACGCTCAAGCTTCTGATATTTTGCAGCGTTATTTGAGCTCAGCTTTTACCGGGAGAATGAGTGCAGAACAAGCAATGAAAGCAGCAGCTAGCGAAACTCGTAATTTATTAGGCGGTTTGAAACAACCCCAAGCTTCGTAAATTTGACATCTTGCCTCTGTTAGAAACAGGCAAGATGCCTGTTCCACAAAGAGTTAGAAACAGGCAAGATGCCTGTTCCACAAAGAGTTAGAAACAGGCAAGATGCCTGTTCCACAAAGAGTTAGAAACAGGCAAGATGCCTGTTCCACAAAGAGTTAATTTTTTTATTGTGGGGAGTAGGGGTTGGGCTTCTAGCCCGCCCAAAAATAAATTAAAGGTGAACAATATGCAATTAGACAAGATGCGACAGCGCGAACAAAAAACCGGGTGGATATTAGTAGCACCAGCTTTGATAATTCTGATGCTAGTATTTGCTTACCCAATATTGCGCGCTTTTTGGCTGAGTTTATTCACCCAAAACCTCGGTACAGAATTAAAACTGGTTTTTTCCGGTTTTGCTAACTACAGTCGAATGTTAGGTGACGGGCGTTTCTGGCAAACTTTAGGCAACACCACAGTATTTACTGTCGCCTCTGTTGTGCTGGAATTAATTCTCGGTATGGGCATTGCCTTAGTCTTAAATCAATCCTTCGCAGGGCGCGGCATTGTTCGCACAATCTCCCTGCTACCTTGGGCGCTGCCGACTGCATTGATGGGAGTAGCTTGGGCGTGGATTTTTAACGATCAATACGGCGTAATTAACGATGTTTTGATGCGTTTGGGATTGATTCAAAATAGCATTAGCTGGCTGGGAGATCCGACTTTGGCAATGATGGCAGTGATTACAGCGGATGTGTGGAAAACTACGCCC
This sequence comes from Microcoleus sp. T3_B1, assembly GCF_036700445.1. Lineage (NCBI taxonomy): Bacteria > Bacillati > Cyanobacteriota > Cyanophyceae > Oscillatoriales > Microcoleaceae > Microcoleus > Microcoleus sp. T3_B1. The sequence goes on along the minus strand of NZ_JAUBOX010000034.1, from coordinate 28,476 downwards.
TTTGTCAGCTTGCTTTTGCTAGCGGGATTGCAATCGATTCCCGGTGATTTATACGAAGCACACGCGATTGACGGCGCTAGTAGCTGGCAGAGTTTCCGTCAAGTTACTGTGCCCCTGTTGATGCCCCAAATTGTGATTGCTATGCTGTTTCGATTTGCCCAAGCTTTCGGCATTTTTGACTTGATTCAGGTGATGACGGGAGGGGGGCCGGCGGGGGCAACTGAGACGGTTTCTATCTACATTTACAGCACGGTAATGAGGTATTTAGACTTTGGGTATGGGGCTGCTTTGGTGGTGTGTACTTTTTTGCTGTTAGTGGCAGCAGTTGCGATCGCCGCTTACCTGTTATCGAGAGCCCGCGCCAGTCAATTTTAGATTTGGGATTTTAGATTTTAGATTGGTACTGGTTAAGTTAGTTTGCGATCGCACACAGAGCCCAGAAACCGGGTTTATTCGTAAATTTCTCGTGACTGTTCACAAAACTCATAGAAACCCGGTTTCTCGCCGCACAATCCTATTTCTTGAAACTCTTGTGGGGTGTCCAGGAAAGCCCGCCCAGAAAGTTAAATCTAAATGCAGAACAACTTAGCACGTTCCTTTAATTGGTATAAATTATGTCGAGCGCCCGCGAACAACCCACCAAAAAAACCTTTGATATCCGGAAATTAATCTTGCCAATCTCAGCGATATTAGTCGTCGCATATTTCCTCGCACCTATTATCTGGCAGGTGCTAACTTCTTTCAAAGTAAATGCAGATATTTCTGCAATTCCCAACGTCTACATTCCCAAACGAATTACTTTCGAGCATTACCTGTCGCTGTTCCAGCGTCGCCCGTTTGCACTTTACATATTAAATAGCGCTTTTGTTTCCATTACTTCAACATTGCTGTGTTTAGCAGTAGGCGCTCCCGCAGCTTACGCTTTAGCCCGGTTGCGGCTGTGGGGCGAGAGAATCATCCTGGCAACGGTGACGATTGTAACGCTATTTCCGGCGGTGCTGCTATTTTTGGGACTGCTGGAAATTGTCAAAGCTTTGAATTTAGGGAATAATTATTTAGCATTAATTATTCCTTACACTGCGATAAATCTGCCGCTGACAATTTTGGTGATGCGGAGTTTCTTTCAACAGTTGCCAAAAGATTTGGAAGATGCGGCTAAAGTTGACGGATACAACACTTTTCAAATGCTGTGGCAAATCGTGCTACCGATGACATTTCCAGCTTTAGTCACAACGGGAATTTTGACATTTATTTCAGCTTGGAACGAGTTTATATTTGCACTAACATTTATGACTCGCGAATCTCTAAAAACAATCCCCGTTGCCACGGCTCAACTCAGCGGCGCGTCAGTCTTTGAGATTCCTTACGGACCGATCGCCGCAGCTACCGTTTTGGGAACTTTGCCCTTGGTTTTGCTGGTTTTGGTGTTCCAGCGGCGCATTGTTCAGGGTTTAACAGCCGGGGCGGTAAAAGGATAGTTTAGAACTCGTTCCTAGGCTCTGCCTGGGAACCGATATCTAGAGGCTCTGCCTCGCTTTTTAAACAGGAAAATTGGAGGCAGAGCCTCCGGATATGCGTGACCAAGCAGAGCCTGGTAACGAGTAAACAATCAACAGTCAACAATCAACAGTCAACAGTCAACAGTCAACAATCAACAGTCAACAGTCAACAGTCAACACTTTAAAAATCATGGCAAAATTGCAACTCAAAAACCTCAATAAAACCTACAGCCCTAAAGTAGTTCCCGTGAAAGACATTAGTTTGGATGTCAGCGAAGGAGAATTTCTGACTTTGCTGGGGCCGTCGGGGTGTGGCAAATCTACGACGCTGCGATTAATTGCAGGGTTGGAACAGCCAACTAGGGGCGAGATTAGAATTGGCGATCGCGATGTCACTTATCTCAGACCGGGCGATCGCGATATTGCAATGGTTTTTCAAAGTTACGCCCTTTATCCGCACATGACAGTATACGAGAATATGGCATCGAGCCTCAAACTTCGCAAAATCTCCTCCAGCGAAATCAACCGGTTAGTGACAGAAGTTGCAACATCCCTAGGATTGACGGAATTAATCGATCGCAAACCCGGAAAACTATCAGGCGGACAGCGGCAGCGAGTCGCCCTTGGCCGCGCATTAGTGCGCCAACCGGAAGTATTTTTGCTCGACGAACCTTTGAGCAATCTCGACGCATTATTACGAGAAAAAGTTAGGGCTGAACTCAAACAATTGTTTTCCTCTCAAAAAGCTCCTGTAGTTTACGTCACTCACGACCAAACCGAAGCAATGACGCTTTCAACAAAAGTCGCAGTTCTCAACAGCGGCAACGTGCAGCAGCTAGATCCGCCACACTTAATTTATACCCGTCCTGCAAATCAGTTTGTAGCGGGTTTTGTGGGCAGTCCGCAAATGAATTTGCTAGTGCTTAAATGCCAGGGAAATTTTGCTCAGTTGGGCGATTTTCGAGTTCGACTACCAGATATGCCGACTGTGCCGCCAGAAATTGTCTTAGGAATTCGCCCGGAACACGTCGGCTTTGCAGATGTAGAGGCCGGCAAGATGTCGGCCCCAGAGGCAATTAAAGGTGAGGTTTTTTTAGTGGAAAACTTGGGGATGCAAAATTTAGTTAGCGTCCGAGTTAAAGGTGTGGAGTCAGTAACGGTGCGGGCTTTGCTGCCAAATGACCGCCACTGGAATTCTGAAATTGTAGAGCTGGTTTTTCCGCCTCAGTTGCTGCACTGGTTTGACGTGAAAACGGGCGATCGCTTGCAATAAGAATTTGCGCTGCAGAGCATGATTGATTAAAAATTCTCTAACCCTGTGCTGAAAAATATTGTTTTTACTTCTAACTAAGTTATGACTTTAGTTAGAGGTAGAACTCTTTGGCTGCTGTTAACGTGATAATCATGTGTGAAAAAACTAATTGGCTGACACATAGGTGGCGTGTTTACCAGATTTAATCGCTAACCTATAACTCTATTTATCTGGTTAATAGCAAGTTGAAGCTAAATTGGCTTCCCCTCGCGTTAGCTGCTGATTTTGGAGCCAGTCTATTAGATGAAAAAATGTTCAAAAATATCACCAATAAACTTAGGGAGTATGACCCAGATGAATTTGATTTCCACAGCCATTGCTCGCATCAGTTCCCTGCTTAAGGGCTTTCAAATCAAGAGTTTTTTGAGTGTTGTCCTAGTCGGTTTTCTGCTGCTAACAACAAATGTTGATTCCGGAAGCAGTAACAAAGGTTTTGGCGCGCAAGCCAGCTCAAAGGCTGATCTAAACAATCCTGAAAGACCCCAAACAACACGGGAATGGAGGCAAGAAGCTCGCGAAACCTCAGACTCTCCGGGCGAACGAGTTCAGAAGATTGGGCAAGAGGCAGGAGCAGCCGTGAAAGAAATGGGGGAGATGTACCAAGACACTGCTAAGAGAAGTGTCCGCGAATTAAAGGATAACTAGCTCCACCTAAAAAAATATAACACTGAGAAACCTGATTGCTTTAAGGGCGCAGCCAAGAGTTCTCGCCCTTCCGGGTTTCTGAACACCTGAAAAGTTTGACGTTTAAAATAGGTTGAGCTAGTTAAGCTGCTGTGCATCTAATTTGACAGTCAATTTTTCTACAATTATTGTGGGACGGGCATCCTGCCCGTCTCTGTATTCAATTTAGATGCGTAGCAGCTTAATACGACAGACGCAATCAAGTAGGCGATCATAAATAAACTAGAACAGACGCTCAAAAACCCAGTTTCTCAGGTGAAACTGGGTTTTTGAGTTGGAAGTCTTTTATGTTAAATTAAATCAAATTTGCGTTAAAAACCCGTTGATCAGACTCGGTGGTTAAAACTGAGATATTGCAGTAAGCTGAAGTGCATTTAAATTGTAGAGTCAAATTTAAGAAAAGTCTTGTGGGGTGGGCGTCTCGCCCGCCCAAAAAATACAATTTAGATGCCCAACAGCTTATTCTCTATCAGCATTTCAAGGGCACGCTAGAAACAACGGCCCACAATATAGAAGTTCCGCGTAATTCCTGATGAATAAACATCTTAACAGTCTTTGCTTGACCGGCCTGCTGTTCATCCTGCCTGTTTGTCCGGCCACAATTGCCCACGCTCAAATTCCCGAAACTTCGGATACTAATGCCAAGCAAACAAATCTCCTCAAAGATGAACTGTATTTTGGCTTAACAAAACCTGGAGGCGAGACCATTTCTGAATCCGAATGGCAGGAGTTTGTCAAGGCGGTTATTACCCCTCGCTTTCGGGAAGGGCTAACCGTATTAGAGGGCTCCGGGCAGTTTCTCAACAGTTCTGGAATTCTGATTAGAGAAAACTCTAAAATAGTTATTTTAATTTATGAAAGTAGTCCGGCCAAGAATCAAGCTATTCATGAAATTATCGAAATTTACAAGCGCACTTTCCAGCAAGAGTCAGTGCTGCGGGCAACCAGCGAAGTTAAGGTTTCTTTCTGATCCGGTCATCGAATCAGCGTATTTATGATATTATTTGTGGTAATCAAGGTCATACCCTCAAAGATAAGTAGGGTGCGGGTGCAAGCAAAATCATAATTTTTGGGTATCGATCGCACACTGCAAAAAATCGCTAGAAAAACCTGCCCGGGAGAAAACAAAAACATGATGAACGACGGCAACCAAAAAGCTGAAGCGCCTGAAAGCGAGGATGCACAAAATTTGTCCGGCATGGCGAAAGCTTTTATTGTGAGCATGGCTTGGTCTTACGCAGAGGCATTGGAGCGAATGAAACGATCGCGAAATCCACAGGAAGCCGCGCCGGAATCTCCGACAGAACAAGTCGAACCCGATACTGAAAAAAATTAATGAAAGACTATTAATGCGATCGATTTGCCAAACTATCTGGGAGTGCGATCGAACGCAATAGTCAATTAGCTGTTTTGAGTGAAGAACAATCTACTCAGAACAGCGAACTGTGCAGCTTAAGCCGAATTTGTATTGGATTTTACAATAAAAAAAACTGAAAGCCCCGTGACGCTTCAACAAGCTCAGGAAAAGCTTTAGTCGGGGGATGACAACTGCGTTGCAGGTTGGAACCGCAACCTATATCTATCCTTAAAAGGGATTTAAACTAAATAAAGTACGGTTTTACCGCTACAGTGTACAAAACAAATAACCAATTTTTAGATCGGTCTCATGTCTAATTCAAAAATGATTGGTAAAGCGATCGCAGGTGGCCTTTGCTTCGGCATCCTCGCCAGCTTCACCGCTTCACACGGCCCCGCATCCGCAGCAGCACCAATAATTGCCCAAGAAACAGCAGCCCCGGCCGCTAGCAGCATCGACCAGCAACTCCTAGGCCAATGGCAAGGCACAGTCGCCTCCGGTCAGTCTTTCACCTTCGTCTTTGCCCCAGAAGGCAAATTGTTTCTCATGGCGAAAGGCCCCGACGGAGCCGCCCGCGCCAAAGAAATGAGGTACAAAGTTAATCTCGGTGAAAAACCGATGCACATTGATGTCGGCCTCAGCAGCACAGAAACCGTTCAGACTGTTTTTGAATTGACTCCCGAAGGTCAAATGCGGCTTCAGTTGCAAGGCACTAATCCCGGACAGGCCAGACCTAATTCCTTAAACGAGCAGGCAACCGTGTTTAAAAAGGTCTCCGAGGCCACTGCACTGCCTGCTGACACTCAAATCATCGGTTTTTGAGGAAAATTGCAGGCAGAAGGCACTTATCGCAATTGTCAATTATTGAGTCAGGTACTGATTGGGATTTTCGATTTTCGATTTTCGATTGGGGAATTGGTAAGAAAGCCGGCGAGTACCTCACCTGATTGAGAGCCGCTATAACTAGCCCTGAGTTTTCAGATTGCCACGCTTCGCGAGGATCGAAGCAATCTTAAAACTTTCCCCGGGCCTTCTGCCTTCCACAGGCCCTGCTACAATCCACTTAATCTCCATTTAACTGCCATAGACCTCCATGAGTGAAACCGTCCTAGAAGTTCGCAACCTGCGGGTTCAATTTCAATCTACAGACGCAGGCGATGCGTCTGCAACCGTCAAAGCGGTTGACGGCATTTCCTTTGAGGTCAAGCGAGGGCAAACTCTGGGCATCGTGGGAGAGTCGGGATCGGGAAAATCGGTAACATCCCTGGCTGTTATGGGTTTGCTGTCGAGTTCGTCAACCAAAATCGATGGCGAAATTTGGTTTTCTCCGACAAAAGACGGCGCTAGCAATGGGCCTGTGAATCTGCTGGAAATGCCGGACAGGGAAAAACAAACATACCGGGGCAGCCAGATTGCGACGATTTTTCAAGAGCCGATGAGTTCGCTAAATCCCGTTTATACGATCGGATTTCAACTCACAGAAGCCATTTGTTTGCACCAACAGGTGTCGCAGACAGAAGCGCGGCGCCAAGCTGCTTCTCTGCTGCAAGAGGTGAAGCTGCTACCGGGCGACGATGAGCTCAGGCAGCGGTGTTTGGCTTTGCGGCAAGAAGCGGTTCGGGAGGACGATCGCGATTTGATGCAGCTCGTCAACGGCCAAAAACAAGCTATGCTCGATCGCTATCCCCACGAACTCTCAGGCGGTCAAATCCAGCGCGTGATGATTGCAATGGCCATTTCTTGCAATCCAACTTTATTAATTGCTGATGAACCTACCACGGCTTTGGACGTAACCGTGCAGGCAACAATCTTAGCTTTGCTGCGGGAGTTGCGCGACTCTAGAGGCATGGCAATGATTTTTATTACCCACGATTTGGGCGTCATTGCTGAAATTGGCGATACGGTGGCGGTGATGTACCGAGGCAAGATTGTTGAGTGCGGTGCGATCGAACAAATTTTCAGCAATCCCCAACATCCTTACACAAAAGGTCTGTTAGCTTGCCGCCCAACTCTCGATCGGCAAAGGCGCCGCTTGCCGACAGTTTCCGATTTTATGGATGTCACCACAAATGCTAGCGGCGAATTAGTAATTGTCGAAAAAAATGCCGATTTAGACGGCGACAACAGCGGGGGAAATTCCGCTTTTGCAACAGGAAAACCGCCTCGGTTGCCGCATATTTCGGGCCCTTTGCTAGCTGTTAATAACTTGCGCGTCGGTTTTCCCGTGCAGGGAATGTTTGGCGAAACTAAACGCTTGTTTATGGCGGTAAACGATATTTCTTTTGAGGTTTACCCGGGCGAGACTTTGGGTTTGGTGGGCGAGTCTGGCTGCGGCAAATCAACTTTGGCTAGGGCTTTGCTGCAATTAATTCCGGTGGCCAGTGGTAAAGTGTTTTTTGAAGGTCAAGAAATTACGCCTCCTGCGAGAAGTAGCTCGGCATCGCAGTGGATGGCTAATTATCGGATGAAAAAAGAGTACGATCGCAAATTGCGGTGGCTGCGGCGGGATCTGCAAATTATTTTTCAAGACCCTTTTAGTTCTCTCGATCCGCGCCTAAATGTTGGGGATGCGGTGATGGAACCGATGGTAATTCACCGCTTTGGTAAGAACCACAAAGAACAGCGCGATCGCGCGGCTTATTTGTTGGAGAGAGTGGGTTTAAATCCCGATTTTATGCGGCGCTACCCTCACGAGTTTTCGGGCGGACAGCGGCAGCGAATTTGTATTGCTAGAGCTTTGGCTTTGAATCCTAAGTTTATTATTTGCGATGAGTCGGTTTCGGCATTAGATGTGTCGGTGCAGGCGCAAGTTTTAAATTTGCTGAAGGAGTTGCAAACAGAGTTTGGACTGACTTATATTTTTATTTCTCACGATTTGAGCGTGGTCAAGTTTATGAGCGATCGCGCGATCGTCATGAACAAAGGTAAAATCGAGGAAATTGGCACTGCTGAGCGCATTTACCGCCAACCCCAGCAAGCTTACACGCGGCAACTCATAGCTTCTATTCCTGCGGGGAATTTGGAGCGAATTCGGCAACAGCAATTAGGCCGCAAATCTGCTTTGGGTGCTGTGGCGCCTTGGCCCCCATCGCCTGCTGATGAATCACAACAAAATTGATATCTAGTGTTTTAAACTCGTATCAATTACCAATTGGCCGTTACCAATTACTAATTAGCCCTTACGCGCGAAAATAGGAGTGCAACGAAAAAATGCTACCAATATTTTTGTCATTTTATCTTCAGAAATCCGCAGTTTATCTTTATTTTAACTTCATAATTTATTGTCAAATTCAACCTGCTTGAACTTGACTAATATTCCGGGTTGTTCAACCCACAGCCAGCGCGCTCCACGCAGTATTTTCCTACATCAAACCCGGTCATTCCTGGACGATAAAAGTGGTATAACACGCTACTCTAACGCGGTAAGCTGCTTCAGCAGAACCCTACATAATTAGGTTCTGCGTCCAGGATTAGCTAGATTAGGCCAAATGTCCAATGACTAACAGCAATATGTAGCGTAGTATTATAGATAAACTCTCTCTATGAGTCGGAAAAATTAGAAAATGCCCACCCCAGCTAAAAAGAGATTGCTCGCTAATTCCGTAAATACACTTAATTATATGGTCGGTTTGCGTAGATTTACGCAAATTTTAAAACGCTAGATTTCGCAAGCTAGGAAAGTTTAACAATATTTAAACAGCTTTATTGTAATTTTGGCTCACCACACGTAAAACGGGATCAAAAGTAAAAAAATGAAATCTTCTGTTCGTATCGAAGAATCAAAAAGCACTAAATTCTCGAACTTACTGCACGTGTTGTGGACAAAAATTACGGCAGCAGTCACCAGAATAGAAAAGGCAGAAGGCAGCAAGGAGTATGAAAAAAAAATTAGCCTAGCGACGATCGCCCCTGGCAGTGTATTCTCAATTTTGATAATTGTACTGCTTGTCTTAAACGGGTGGCTCGTAGCTGGCAGCGCTGATAATTTCTACGATAGCCCACTCGCCCTGGGATTTTTGGGAATAGCCAATATTGTCTTTTTGGGGGTATCGGGGCGCTCAAAAGCTTCTGCTGTCGCAGCCCAAAACGATCGTCCATCCAGCGAACCCAACGGGGGCGATCGCTTTTTTAGCCTCTCGCTAGATATGCTGTGCGTCATTGGTTTTGATGGTTATGTAAAACGCATCAACCCAGCAGCAGAAAAAATCCTCGGCTATTCCGAAGCCGAAATGATTGGCCAACTCTTCATTGAATTCGTGCATCCAGACGATCGCGAAGCTACTATAAAACAAGCTGAAAGTATTGCTGCCGGGAATAATACCGTTGGGTTTGAAAATCGCTGGCAGTGTCGAAACGGGTCTTACAAGTGGGTAGCCTGGACAGTTAGCCCTTTCTGCGAGGAAGAATTGATGTATGGTATCGGCCGCGAAATTACCGATCCCAAACTCGCCCAACAGTCCCTCCAGCAAAGCAATTCTATTTTGCGATCGGTGATTGAAAGTACGCCGGATGTCATTTTTGTCAAGGACATTCAAGGTCGCTACACGATCGCTAACTCCGTTGCTGCTGACTGGCTCTCAACATCGGTGGAGGCAATGATCGGCAGCGACGATACAAATTTATTTCCCCCAGAAATAGCCCAGCAAATTATCGAAGCAGACCGCAGGATCGTGACAGCGGGAGAATATTTAAATTATGAAGAAATTGTACCCAAAAATGGCAAAGATCGGACGCTACTAACAACAAAATGCCCTTGGAAAGACGCCGAAGGAAATATTATCGGCGTAGTTGGCGTATCTCGCGACATCAGCGATCGCAAAGAAATAGAAGCAGCGGTACTAGAGAGCAACATCCTGTTTGAAAACGTAATCGAAAGTACAGGCGACAGCATTTTTGTCAAAGATACTCAGAGTCGGTACCTATTGCTCAATTCTACGGCTGCGGGCATTATTGGCTTGCCAAAATCAGAAATTATTGGCAAAAAAGATGCAGAATTATTTCCGCCGGAGATTGCAGATATGCTGGTGGAAAATGACCGCCGGATATTGCAATCTGGTATTGAGGAAACGAGCGAGGAAGTAGTAAAAGATAGCGAGGGCAACATCCTGAGAGTTCTTTCTACCAAAAGTCCTTTGCGCGATCGAGCTGGAAACATCACGGGTGTAGTGGGAGTTGCTCGCGATATTAGCGATCGCAAAAAAGCAGAAGCAGCGCTGCAAGAAAGCCAGCGTTTTATCGAACAAATTGCCAATGCTACTCCGAATATTCTCTATCTATACGACGAGATCGAGCAGCGAAATGTGTACAACAACCGCGAAATCACTGTCGCGCTGGGCTATACCGTCGAAGAAGTTCAAAAAATGGGCAGCAGTCTGTTGCCGACCATTATCCACCCTGATGATTTAGCTAAATTTCCCGAATATTTGCAGCAATTGGAAACTGCTCCCGACGGCGAAGTTGGTGAGTACGAATACCGGGTGCGCGACAAAAATGGCTGTTGGCGCTGGCTAGTCAGCCGGGAAATTGTGTTTAGCAGAACAGAGGTGGGAAAAATTAAGCAGCGTCTCGGTGCTGCTACCGACATTACAGAGCGCAAAATAGCAGAACAAGCTTTAGCAGAACAATTAAAACTTTCTTTATTCACAGCAGATGTGGGAATTGGTCTAACTCAAAACCAGACTTTGCTTGCAACTTTGCAATATTGCGCCGATGCAGTTGTGCGCCATTTGGATGTTGCCTTTGCTCGGATTTGGACGTTGAATGAAGAGGAAAATGTATTGCAACTGCAAGCAAGCGCGGGGATATATACTCACATTGACGGCGCTCACAGCCGCATTCCTGTCGGCGAGTTCAAGATTGGTTTAATCGCCCTGGAGCGACAACCTCACATCACTAATTCTGTGCAAGAAGATCCTCGCATTAAGGACAAAAAATGGGCGGCCCGAGAAGGAATGGTGGCTTTTGCTGGATATCCGCTAATTGTTGACAATCAGTTGCTGGGAGTAATCGCGATGTTTGCTCGCCAGGAGTTGAACGAATCAACGCTGATTGCTTTGGCCTCAAGTGCCGATGCGATCGCCCTGGGGATTAAGCGCAAACAAACAGAAGAAGCTCTCGCCACACAAAAGCAAACTTTGAGGGCAATTATTGACAACGCTCCGATCTGGGTATGGCTGACCAATGCTAGCGGGCGGATGTTATTAATTAACAAAACTTTCTGCGAAGATGTGGCTATACCTGAATCAAGATTTTTAGCAGCGTCTCACTATTCCGAAGTTTTGGGATTAGAAGCATCGGCTAAGTGCATGAAATCTGACGTGCAAGCGTGGAGCCAAAATATTCCATGTTATACTGAAGAAGTGATACAGCTTGCTGATGGTAAAGAACATTATTTGGAGACAATTAAAACTAAGGTCAAAGATGATTGTGGTAACGCGATCGGCTTAATCGGTTTGGGTTTGGACGTTACAAAACAAAAAGAAGCTCAAAGACAGTTGCAAAAGTCGGAAGCGAGATTCCGCAAATTAGCTGAGCAGGAAGCGCTGCTGAACCAGCTAGCTAGCAATATCCGCCAATCTCTGGATTTAGATACTATTTTGGCGACAACTGTGCAGCAAATTCGCGACTTGCTCCTGCTCGATCGCTGTCAGTTTATCTGGTATTTACCCGACGCTTCGCCGCCGGTTTGGAATGTGAGATACGAGGCAAAGAATGCCGATTTGCCCTCGCGTTTGGGTTTATATCCTGTCGAGCCAACTGCTTCTATCGCTGAGCGGATTAGCAATTTAGAAATAATTCAGATCGACGATGTTGAGGCATTAACCGATCCAGCCGAACGGGAATTTTTAATGTCTGTAGGGCTCAATTCTCTGCTGGACATTCCCCTTCAAACACAGTCGGGTCAAATTGGCGCGATCCTCTGCGGTGCTTGCAGCGGGGTGCGGCTGTGGAGAGACGAAGAAGTGGAACTGTTAATGGCAGTAGGAACTCAATTGGCGATCGCCATTAATCAAGCCGAACTTTACGAAAAATCTCGCCTCGCCGCCGCCGAATCAAAAGCAGCAGCAATGCAGCAAAAATTGCTCAACCAGCTAGGCAGTCAAATCCGCGCTTCTCTAGATTTAGATACTATCTTGGCAACAACTGTGCGGCAAATTCGCGACTTGCTGCAACTCGATCGCTGCCTGTTTATGTGGTATACGCCCGATGCCGAGACGCCCGCTTGGGATATCGTCCATGAAGCTAAAAATGATGACTTGCTCTCGCTTTTGGGTTATTACCCTGCTGAGGTAACGGGGACGCTGGCGCAAAAGATAGCTAATTTGGAAATGTATCAAATAGATGATGTGGCAACTTTCAGCGATCCAGTAGAAAGGGAATTCTTTTTGCAGGTGGGTTACAAGTCTGTCTTGGATTTTCCGGTTAAGAGTGCAGGGGGTTTAACTGGAGTTGTTGGCTGCACTTCTTGCCGCGAGGTGCACAGGTGGACCAAAGACGAAGTGGAGTTGCTATCGGCAATTTGCGATCAATTGTCGATCGCCATCAGTCAAGCGGAACTCTACACTAAAAGCGTTGATTCAGCCCGGATAGCGCAAGAACAAGCAGCCAAACTCGAAGTAACTCTGTGCGAACTTAAGCTTGCTCAAACTCAGCTCGTGCAGGCCGAAAAAATGTCGAGTCTCGGTCAGATGGTAGCAGGAATTGCCCACGAAATCAATAACCCGGTCAGCTTTATCTTCGGCAATCTTACCTACACAGAAGAATACACCAGGAGCCTGATGAAACTGCTGCAAATGTATCGAGATGAATACCCGGAACCTTCTCCAGCGATTCAGGAAGAAATAGAAGTTTTAGAGCTGGATTTTGTGCTAGAGGACTTGCCCAAAATGCTGTCTTCTATGCAGGTGGGAGCTACTCGCATCCGGGATATCGTGCGGAGTTTGCGGAATTTCTCTCGCCTTGATGAATCTGACATGAAAAAGGTTAACATTCACGAAGGCATCGACAGCACATTGATGATTTTAGAACACCGTCTGAAAGTTCAGCCAGATCGCCCCGCAATTCAACTCGTTAAAGAATACGGACAATTGCCACTGGTGGAGTGCTACGCTGGACTGTTGAATCAGGTGTTTATGAATATTATCGCTAACGCTATTGACGTTTTACAAGAATCGCTTGAAAATCCGGGAATTATCCGCATTCGTACAGAGGTAAAAGGTAGTCTCGCTGTGATTAGGATTTCTGATAACGGTGCAGGTATGACCGCTCAAGTCAAGCAGCGGATATTTGACCCGTTCTATACTACAAAACGGGTCGGTTCGGGAACGGGGATGGGTTTAGCGATTTCCCATTCAATTATTGTCGAAAAACATAAAGGTGAAATTAAGTGTTTCTCGGTGGTGGGAAAAGGCACTGAATTTACAATCGAAATTCCGATTAAAAGGACAGAAACTTAAATGGGTTTATCGGCAAACTTACTAAGTTGCGTCAATTGGAAAAACCACAAATTTTTGTAGTAACCTTAAGACTGACGCACCCTACAGGCTACACACAGAGAAAAGTTATTTTACCAGAAATTTGTCTGCTGCGTATTGCCCACCCTCCAACTAAAATTGATATGATATTAAAAATCTAAAATCTAAAATCTAAAATCTAAAATGGCATTACCTCCCGGCAGTTTTGGTTTACCCCTAATTGGCGATACTATCAACTTTTTGCAAGATTCCCAATTTGCCAAAAAACGCCACCAGCAGTACGGGCCCCTTTTCAAAACCAGCATTTTCGGACAGCCTACCGTGTTTGTGTGTGGCCAAGAGGCTAATTTGTTTGTTTTAAGCAATGAAAACCAATATTTTGCTGTGACTTGGCCTGCCAGCACGAAAGCGCTTTTAGGGCCACTTTCCTTGGCGTTGCAAACGGGTGCTAACCACCAAAATCGCCGCAAGTTGTTGTACCAAGCGTTTCAGCCGCGAGCTCTGGCAGGCTACATCGGCGAGATGGAAGATATCACTCAGCGCTATTTTGAAAAATGGGCCAGAATGGAAACCATGACTTGGTATCCCGAACTGAGGAATTATACTTTTGATGTTGCGGGTAAGTTGTTAGTAGGGATTGATAATGGTTCGGAAACGGCGCTAGGACATTATTTTGAAACGTGGTGCAATGGTTTATTTTCGATTCCTTTAGATGTGCCTTGGAGTCAGTTTGGCAAGGCGAAAAAGTGCCGAAAGCTGCTGTTGGCAGAACTTGAAAAGATTATTATAGATCGCCAGCAAGGAACCCCTAGCGACAAGGATGCTTTGAGTTTGCTGATTTCGGCTCGCGATGACGAGGGAAATAGTTTGAGTTTGGAGGAGTTGAAAGATCAAGTGCTGTTGCTGTTGTTTGCGGGACACGAAACTTTAACTTCGGCGATCGCCTCTTTTTGTCTTCTCCTAGCTCAACATCCCGATGTGATGGCAAAAGTCCGCGCCGAACAGCAGCAGTTCCCCGCTACGGAACCGCTAACATTGGAACAGCTCAAAGAAATGACTTATTTAGAGCAGGTTATGCGAGAAGTGCTGCGGTTGGTTCCGCCAGTGGGAGGCGGCTTTCGGCAGGTAATTAATGCTTGCGAGTTCGGCGGCTACGAAATTCCCAAGGGTTGGATGGTACTTTATCAAATCAATCAGACGCATCAGGATAGCGCCGTTTATCCCGAACCCGATCGATTCGACCCCGATCGATTTAGCTCGGATCGATCGGCTAAACCGTTCAGTTACGTGCCATTTGGTGGCGGTTTGCGAGAATGTTTGGGCAAAGAATTTGCCCGGTTAGAGATGAAGTTGTTTGCGGCAAAGATTGTTCGGGAGTTTGAATGGGAGCTTTTACCGGATCAAGATTTGAATTTAATCCGAGTACCGACTCCGCATCCCCGCGACGGTTTGCGAGTGAAATTTCGGCGGAACAATTCTTAAGAACAGGCAAGATGCCTGTTCCACAATCGGTAAATTTTCTTGTGGGCCGTTGCTTCTAGCCCGCCCTGAAAGCCTTATTGAGAATGGTGCAATATCTCAGTTGAGACTGAAATCTTGCACCATTCTCAATAAGCTTTTTATGAACAGGCAAGATGCCTGTTCCACAAAGAGTGAATTTTCTTGTGGAACAGGCATCTTGCCTGTTCTTGATAATGGTGCAATATCTCAGTCTCAATCAACATCCAATTGCATCGGCCCCAAATACTTAGTTAAATAAGGAGAAAACACCTCATAAATCAGCGTCAAGGGCTTACCATGATGCCAAAACAAATAGTGTCGCCCCCAAAAAGGCCCCGACTGTTCAAAAGCTGACTCCAAAGCCACGGAATTACCGCAATAAATGCCCTGCACATCGCGATACAATTCTGTCCGCAGCCTCGCTAAACTAGCCCAAATTGGCAAAGATTTATTTTGTAAATATTCGTCTACGTGGCTCGCTTCCCACCAAGAAGTAGCATAGGCCAAGCGCTGTCCCGAAGCAGTCCGCAGCCACACTTGTCGCCGCAGGCGCGGCCCCGGAACCGCGACAATTTGCTCTGGTGCGCCGTCTGCGTCTTCACCCACTAAAGACATATCGATCACATCTACTTCTGTGGGTTCCCCTGTCAGCAGTTGCAGGTGACGGGTGGGAGAACCGTCGCCCAGGAGCAGTATTTGCCACGCCGGTGCGAGCTTGGTGTGGGGCAAACCCTTCTGTACTGCGTCTTCGGCTCCTTGCCACAGGGGGTTGAGAGCGTGCCAGGTGCGGCTGTTTTTGGGTGTAAATGTTGCAGTCAAGGGTCTTTACAAAACTTAATTTTTTATTTATTATAACGCTTCTGCAATTATCCACTCAAAAATCAAAAATTGCTCGACCGAGGACGATCGCCCGTAGGATCTCCGGTTAAATAGTTATAATACTTCTGTTCGGGATTTTTATTCTTCTTTCTTCCTTCCTTCTTCCTCTTTCCTTCTTCCTTCTTCCTTCTTCCTTCTTCCTTCCACTATATGTTAAGAATAACTGAAATAAAACTCCCCTTAGATCATCCTCAAGATGCGATCGCCAGTGCCCTTCTCAAAAAGCTGCAAATTCCCCCCGAAGAATTACTCGGCTATTCCATCTTCAAGCGCAGCTACGATGCTCGTAAAAAAGCAGAAATCCTCCTTGTCTATATTGTGGATGTAGAGACGACACAGGAAAAGCAACTTCTCCAACGCTTCAAAAAAGATCCTCATGTGATGGTGACGCCAGATACGAGTTATCGCTTGGTAGCCAAAGCCCCCAGCAATTTGACGATTCGCCCCATTGTGATTGGTACAGGGCCGTGCGGTATGTTTGCAGGTCTGATGCTGGCACAAATGGGGTTTCGCCCTATCCTTTTAGAACGCGGAAAAGCAGTCCGCGATCGCACGGTTGACACGTTTGGATTTTGGAAGAAAAAAGCAGAATTCAACCCAGAATCTAACGCCCAGTTTGGCGAAGGTGGTGCGGGTACTTTTTCCGATGGCAAACTCTACAGCCAAGTTAAAGATCCTCAGCATTATGGACGCAAGGTGCTGACGGAACTTGTGAATGCGGGAGCTTCACCGGAAATTTTATATATTAACAAACCGCATATTGGCACGTTCAAACTGGTGGGAATTGTCCAAAGCATTCGCGCCCAAATTGAATCATTAGGCGGAGAAATTCGGTTTCAAACTCGTGTAGAAGATATCCACATCGAAAATGGAAAAGTGCAGGGACTTACCCTCGCCAGTGGAGAATATATTGCTAGTAATTATATAGTTCTGGCGGTGGGGCACAGCGCCCGCGATACTTTTGAAATGTTGTTTTCGCGCGGGGTTTACATCGAGGCTAAACCTTTTTCCATTGGTTTTCGGGTGGAACATCCGCAGACTACGATCGATCGCTGTCGTTTTGGCGATCGCGCGGGCCATAAGCTTTTGGGTGCCGCCGATTACAAACTGGTTCACCATTGCCAAAACAATCGTTCTGTGTATAGTTTCTGTATGTGTCCCGGTGGTTTGGTAGTGGCGGCTGCGTCAGAACCGGGGCGACTTGTTACTAATGGGATGAGTCAATATTCTCGCAATGAACGCAATGCTAACAGCGGGATTGTGGTGGGTATCACGCCGGAGGATTATCCCGGTCATCCCTTAGCAGGAATTGAGTTTCAGCGTCGCCTAGAAGAACGGGCATTTGAGTTAGGAGGTGGCACTTACAACGCCCCTGGGCAGCTTGTGGGTGATTTTTTGGCGAATCGCCCTTCCACGGCGCTAGGCAGTGTGCAGCCGTCTTATACGCCGGGAGTTGTGATGACTGATTTGAGCGAAAGTTTGCCAGATTATGCGATCGCAGCTATCCGCGAAGCACTTCCGGCTTTTGACAAACAGATTAAAGGATTTGCGATGGATGATGCGGTTTTGACTGGGGTGGAAACGCGCACTTCTTCACCAATTCGGATTAAACGCAAGGAAGATTATCAGAGTTTGAATACAGAAGGCCTTTATCCTGCTGGGGAAGGTGCAGGATATGCGGGTGGAATCCTGTCGGCGGGGATTGATGGGATTAAGGTGGCGGAGGCGGTTGCTTTGAGCATATTGCGATCTGTAAATCACAAAGTTTGAGGCTGGATCAACCAACTGCAAATTCGGTGTATTGTCGGACATGAGGTGCATGATAGGCTAGCACAATTTCCTGGGATGGGACACCTCGTGCTACTAACTGATCGGCGATCGCTTCTTCAGTCCCGTCATGCTGCACCCAAATTTTCCCATCTTTAATATCTACATGAATCACACAGCCATAAATCCGAGTGCTACCGTTTTTCCAACCCACATTTACAAGTTGATAGCGATCCTTTACCAGATCGAAAATCGTCTCGCTGGAAACTGGATCGCTAGGCGATCGTCGCTGGGATCGCTCAGTTAGCAACTCCTGAATATATTGACGATACAAACTTACTTTATCCATTGAGAAATCTCCTCTTTTTCGGTATCGTAAACTAAAAGCGGAATTTGATTGCGTTCAATCACCCTTTGAATAAATGAGTATTTGAAAAATCTTTTGTAAATATCTAATGGAATTGCCAAGTAAAGAGTTCTATCGGGATCGTCATCTTCTAATGCAATCCGATAGTTAATAAATTGTCCCACTGCGGTATGAAATTCTGAAATCGTCGAGGGTGCCAAAAACGTTTTGATTTCAACCGCAATTTTTTCATTATCCTTTGTCGCTGCTAATAACTGTTCTGCACCCAGATCGATATAAAAATCAACAAATCCCAGATCGATATGATAAGGATCATGAGTAATTGTCCAATCCTGATTTTGGAGGGCAGTCTTGACGAGTTCATGAAACTTATCTTTAGCTGGCATATTTAAACGATGGCTAAGCCCGATCGAATTTCCGTATCGGTATACTCCGGCGTCCAGCCTTCTTGCGTGGTAAAATAGCGCACCGCTTTAATTTTCCGGGCTGCTGTCAAATAAAACCAGTGTTCTGTATTCGCCGGCACGTTGATAAATTCTTCCGGCTGCACAGTGAGTTCGACTTGGCTACCGTCGGGCCGCACGAAGCCGAAAATGCCCTCGCCTGCTACGATATAGCGGACTTCATCATCGGCGTGGATGTGGCACTTGTTGAATTTGGACAGCAAGGTGTCGAGGTTGGGAATGTCTGGGTGCAGTACAATTAAGTCTCGCGATTGATAGCCTGCCGTTTCCTTGAGTTGTTGAAAGTAGCCGTCGAGGCCTTGCAGCACTTGCTCTTTTTGATTGTCGTCAAGAGCATCTTTAGCTAACAAATTTTGAATTTCAGCGCTGTCACCCACGGGCCAGCGGTTGAGTTGAATGTTTAAGGAAGCGAGTTCTCGGGTAATGTCGCTTTGTTGAGTGTAGGTTGTACCGTTTTCGAGTTGCAGGATAGCCATTTTTGCACGTTCCAATTTTGGGGTGAGGCGATACACAGGCACTGTGAAAGATGTTTGTCGATCGCGCCTGTACCAGAACCACAATTTTAACGCTAATTTGAACAGGCTTTCCACCCTGTTCCACAACAGTTGAATATTTGTCAAGATAAGATTGATAAGTCAGGCGCCAGCTAGCACCCGCAGCGATGGCATTACTGATATCTTAAATGTAACTTTTGCAACAACTATGCCTACTTATACGGGAATTTCTAGCGAAGCATTTCAGCATCCCCTCGATCGCCAAGCTGAGGAAGCGCTGCGAAGCGTGCCTGGATTTGACTTAATTGCCAGCAAATTTGTAGAATTTATCTACGAACGACCGCAATTCGTTTACCTAATGGGAAATAGCATTCAAGTCGGCCCACGCCAATATGCCAGCATTTATCATATATTTCGCGAGTGCGTGCAGGCTTTAGATGTTTTTCCAGAACCAGGTTTGTTTGTTTCTCAGAATCCCTCAGTTAACAGCTATGCCCTGGGAAAAAACCAACCTTATGTAGTATTAAACACTGGTCTTTTAGACTTATTAGAAGAGTCAGAAATTAGGGTAGTATTGGCTCACGAGTTGGGACACATTAAATGCGGTCATCCAACTTTAAATCAAATGGCGATGTGGGCGATGAGCGTGGCATCGACAATTGGCGAGATGACTTTCGGGCTGGGAAATATGGTCGGTAGCGGTTTAATTTTCGCTTTTTACGAGTGGCGGCGCAAGGCAGAATTGTCGGCGGATCGGGCGGCTTTGTTGGTGACGGATGACTTGAACAGTGTGATGAAGACGATGATGCAACTTGCGGGAGTTAGCAGTAAATATGCTGACCAATGCAGTTTGCAAGAATTTATCCGCCAGTCTGACAACTATCAAGAGCTCGATCGAGACAATCTCAACCAAGTGTATAAGTTTTTACTTTACAACGGCGGTCAAGGTGTGATGCTGAGTCACCCTTTCCCCGTGGAACGCCTGCGGTATTTGCGAGACTGGGCAAGTTCCGAAGAATACCGCCAAATTAAGCTGGGGAACTACAAGCGGGCTGTAGCTGAGGGTGCGGTTGATGTGAAGTCCCAAACGCCTAACAGTGAGACGGAGGCTTTGCGCCGTCAGATTGAAGAGTTGCAGCGGGAGATCGATCGGCAAAAATCAAAGCGAAACTAAGTTTCGTCGTCCCCAGGCTCTGCTTGGGAACCAGCTAAATGTTTTGTTGAAAATTTACCGGATTTGAGGGAGGGGGAAACGTAAAAGGAAGGTAAACCAGTGAGAGACTTACTCGCAACTCGCCTCCAATCTAAAAACTGTCCCCTCCTTTCGGAAATCTGTATCTGGGGAGGTGTAGTTTAAATCAAGAGAAGCTTATAAATCAACGGGGCTAAAAAAAATGATTATTGATAACGCAATGAATACTAAGAAGCCAACTTCTAATTTTTTCGGCAATGTGGGAAAAGTCGCGATCGCCCTGACTCTTCTGGCTGCCGGCATGGCATTTACAAATCCTGGGAGAGATCAATACCTAACTTATGCTTCCGGCGTACTCCAAACCGAGTTGGAAAACACTGTGTGCAAAGATTCTCGCGTGCCGAAAGCTTTGGGCGGCATTACAGATACTTTGATCGGCAGTTGCAAGAATTTGCTGACTTCGCAGCGGGGCACGATCGAAAGCTTGCTCGACAATACAACGCAGCGTCAGAATTTAGGCGTTGTCAGCATTTATACAACTGAACTGGGCAAAAAAAGCTATCAAACGGTTGGAGCTTTTGGTAATTTTGTGACGCTGCCACCTAGTTCTGAAAATGCTCAAAATTAGAGTCAAATTAAGTTCAATTGCCGAAACCGGGTTTTTTAGAAAGCCCGGTTTTTGCTTACGTAATTCTCTCTCAGTAAATCTCAATAAATTCGGAGAGCAATAGCACATATTTTTAATTATGCCAACTATTAGAGACAAAATATTAAGTTTTCTTAAAGAAGAAAACTTATTGTCCCACTTAATATTAACATTAACGCTATAAAGTTTGATGTTTAACAAATAAGCAGATGGCAATGCAATTAAGTAAGGGTGAGAGATTTAATATTTCTAAAGAAGCGCCCGGTATAAAAAAAATGGCGATCGCCCTCGGTTGGCAGGTGACAGAGGCAGGACAAAGCTACGAGATAGATGTCTCTGCCTTTATGCTAGGTGCTGACGGCAAAATACCTAACGATAAATATTTTATCTTTTACAATAATCTGCAATCCTTTGACAGTTCGGTACTGCAATCGATTCCTGAGAAAAACAACCGAAGTCAAGAGAATAAGACTATTTACGGCGTTATCTTAGAAAGAGTTAATCCTGAAATTGAGGAAATAACTTTTGTTGTCACTATTCACGAAGCAGAGAAAATCCAGGCAAATTTTAGCAATATCAAAAATGCTTTTATCAAAATTATCAATTTGGATACGGGAAGCGAACTGGTTCGGTATGAATTAAAAGAGAATTTTTCGCGAGAGACTGCTGTAGAATTTGGTCGTTTGTATAGAAAGAATGGAGAGTGGAGATTTCAGGCGGTAGGAGCAGGATATCAGGCAGGATTGCAGAGTTTTGTTGACAAGTATTGCAGCTAAAGTAGTAATAATATTGCTCCAATTAATCACGAGTTGGCAGCGGTCACAGCAGCAGATGATTTGCAGTTCCCGGCTGGGGAGTTGGAGGTGAAGCCAGAACCGGAAGCGGAACAGTCTCGTCTGGAGCATTTGGTAACTTTGTTAACTTGCTACCTTGTTTTGAAAATGCTCCAAACCAATGTCAAATTAAGTTCAATTGTAGAAACCGCTTGGGAAGAAAGCCCGGTTTTCACTTAGGTAATTCTCTCTAAGTAAATCTCAATAAATTCAGATACAGACACCAGATATTTTTAATCAAGCCTGCGATTAGAGAAACTCTGTTAAATTTCATTAATTAAAGAACTTCTTATGCCACTTAACCTTAAGATGAGTAGTATAAATTTTTATCTTAAACAAATAAGCAGATGGCAATGCAATTAAGTAAGGGTGAGAGATTTAATATCTCTAAAGAAGCGCCCGGTTTAAAAAAAATGGCGATCGCCCTCGGTTGGCAGGTGACAGAGGCAGGACAAAGCTACGAGATTGATGTCTCTGCTTTTATGCTAGGTGCTGACGGCAAAATACCTAACGATAAATATTTTATCTTTTACAATAATCTGCAATCCTGTGACGGTTCGGTGCTGCAATCGATTCCTGACAAAAATAACCGAGGTCAAGAAAAGAAGACTATTTACGGCATTATTTTAGAGAAAATTAATCCTGAAATTGAGGAAATAACTTTTGCGGTCACTATTCATGAAGCAGATAAAATTAAAGCCAATTTTAGCGAGATCAAAAATGCTTTTATCAAAATTACCAATTTGGATACGGGAAGCGAACTGGTTCGGTATGAATTAAAAGAGAATTTTTCGCGAGAGAGTGCTGTAGAGTTTGGTCGTTTGTATAAAAAGAATGGACAGTGGAGATTTCAGGCGGTAGGAGAAGGATATCAGGCAGGATTGCAGAGTTTGGTGGACAAGTATTACAGCGGAAATAGCAATAATATTTCTCCCATGAGTAGCGAGTTGACAGCGGGAACAGCAGCAGATGATTTGCAGTTGCCGGCTTGGGATTTGGAGGTGGATTCAGAACCGGAAGCGGAACACTCTCGTCAGACTCGAAGGGTACAGCCATCACGAATTAACAATCAAGTTAATAATAATTCGCGAAGTCGCAAAATACCCGCAGCTTTATTAGCAGGTTTAGGGGTTTTGGTGTTGGGAACAAGTGTAGGGACGATCGCGTTTATGCGATCGGGAAATGAAACGCTGAAGCAAGCGAAAATACTGGCAGTGGAAACGCAGAATGCAGGGAAAGCCACCGATGTAAATCTGCTCAGAAGTTTCGATAAACGACTTAAAGAAACGATCGCGAATTTAGAGAAAATTCCTAACTTTCCCGGCTTTGGATATCAACAAGCTAGAGCTGATTTGCTTAAACTGCGCCCGAGTTTGGTTCCTGTACAGCAAAACTTACAGGCGGCAGAAAGTCTAGCAACGGCTCAAAAATTGGCGATGGAAGCTGCTGTGGTTGTGCAAAAACCGCCTCATCCGATCGAAGTTTGGCAGCAGTCGCAAAGTAAATGGCAACAGGCGATCGCACTTTTAGAAGCGATAGATTCACGTACACCTGTTTATAATCTAGCTCAAAATAAGTTATCTAATTACCGAGCCAATCACGCTGTGATCAGTCAAAGAGTTGCGATCTCTCAAAAAGCTGCAAATTTTAGCAACCAAGGTTCTTTGAAAGTTCAAAAGGGAGATGTTCCGGGGGCGATCGCAAATTTTACTCAAGCTTTAACGCTGAATCCCAACATACCTCAAGCTTACCTCGGATTGGGGATTGCTACGTCAAAACAGGGAAACAAGCAGCAGGCAATTTACAATTACGAGCGAGCGCTGCAATTTAATCCTAACTTGGCAGAAGCTTATTTCGGTCGCGCTCAAGCATACTATGAATTGGGAAACAAGCAACAGGCGCTCGGGGATTACGAACAAGCTATTCGCGTTAATCCTAATTATGCTTTGGCTTATTTGGAACGAGGTGCTATTCGCTGTATGTTGGGAACAAAATCGCCAGCCGTATCAGATTTTCAACAAGCGGGAGAACTTTTCTTAAAGCAGGGAGACGGAAATAATTACAAATTAGCGCAAAGCTTTATTAATGATTGTCAAGAACCGAGTGCAGAGTCTGCAATATGCGATTATCGAAGGAACATAGACTCCTTCGGCAGACCCTGCGGTCGCTCTGTTAATGTTCCGATTATAATTAGAAGAAAATCCCCGACTGCTACCTCAAACTCTGAGTCTACTGATGTTAAAAGCAATAGCAGCGTTGAAAAAATATTGCCTGCATATTCTGATAGCAGCAGCACAAGAACTCGCAGCAGGAGAAGAAGTAAAAGGTAAATGGCTGTTGCATTAGTCAATATAGGAACCGCCAAGACGGTTAGGACGTTGTTAATGGCTGAAATGATGGATTTTATTGCTTCTTCCTTCTTGCTTTTTCCTTCTTGCTTCTTCCTTCTGCTATAGATGACAAAATCTGCTGGTAAGCATCGATGGTTTGTTGGGCGATCGCCTCCCAGTTATAATGCTTTTTGGCATACTCTTGGCCGTTCAATCCCCGGCGTTGGCATTCCTGTGGATTGAGAAGTGCTGATTTGATTGAATTGGCGATCGCCCCTACTTCCAAAGGCCCCACCCAACCAGCTTCTGCTTGCTGTATGTCTTCCGCAATATGTATGCGATCGGAAATCGCGACAGGTACACCGGCTGCCATCGCTTCTGCTACAGCAATGCCAAAGTTTTCGTAATAAGAAGGCAATACAAATAAGTCGGCTTTTGTCAATAGTTCAACTTTTAAATCACCGCTCACAAAGCCAGTTATTGTTGTGTATTTTGCTAAGCGTGAATTATGAATTTGTACTTTAATTTGTGTTTCATAATCAGCATCTTGGGGATTTGAACCAGCTAAAATAAAGTGAAACTCCATGCCCGATGCCAAAATACTTTCTAATGCTGGAATTAACAAATCCAGCCCTTTTTTCGGTTCAATTCGCGACATAAATAAGATGATTGGCACTTCAGATTCCCGCAATCTCTTAGGAAACAAACCTGCTGTCACCCCCAATGGAATCACCAAATCCAGTGGCACAGGCATCTTGCCTGTGAAGTCCAAATCCCGTGGCACAGGCATCTTGCCTGTGGAGTCCAAATCCAGTGGCACAGGCATCTTGCCTGTGGAGTCCAAATCCCGTGGCACAGGCATCTTGCCTGTGGAGTCCAAATCCAGTGGCACAGGCAAGATGCCTGTGCAGTCCAAATCCCGTGGCACAGGCATCTTGCCTGTGGAGTCCAAATCCAGTGGCACAGGCATCTTGCCTGTGAAGTCCAAATCCCGTGGCACAGGCATCTTGCCTGTGAAGTCCAAAGCCCGTGGCACAGGCATCTTGCCTGTGAAGTCCAAATCCCGTGGCACAGGCATCTTGCCTGTGCTACCCAAACCAAATCTTTCTGAGATTTTAGCCTCTTCTTTACTTGTGAAGTGAATTGCTGCTGCCCCTGCTAAATTAGGGCGTTCTAAAAGCGTGGCATAAATCTGTTTCAAGCGCTTTTTTTTCTGCAAGTCGGCGGGGTCAAGCATACCGCAGGGACGCATAATATATGGCAACTTGTGATATCTAGCAATTGTAGCAGCGAGGGTAGTTACTGGCGAGAAAAGAGCGTGAATGTGAGCGAGGTCAAATTGTCGCGCATTTTGATTCAACCACTGCAATAACGAGAGAGAAAACTTATATC
This sequence comes from Microcoleus sp. T3_B1, assembly GCF_036700445.1. Taxonomy (NCBI): domain Bacteria; kingdom Bacillati; phylum Cyanobacteriota; class Cyanophyceae; order Oscillatoriales; family Microcoleaceae; genus Microcoleus; species Microcoleus sp. T3_B1. The sequence goes on along the minus strand of NZ_JAUBOX010000034.1, from coordinate 3,286 downwards.
TACGAAACGGAGAACAGCGGAAATAAATAATCTGATAGCCGTTTTGTTGTATTGGTTGATTTAGAGGAACATCTAAGGGAAGTTGACCGATATCTCCGTTAGAATCTGTGGTGATAATCGTCACATCAATGTTTTTTGCCGCGAGGGCCGCAGACAGTCCGAGTACCATTTGACTCGGCCCGCCGTAGACGAGGGAAATTGAGGGGATAATTTGGAGAATTCGCATGGTTAGCACTTGGTGTTAGCTGAGGTAGCTGGTTGTGTTATTATAGAAAGAATTGCAAAATTTGCACGTTATACTAATTTAGGCGATCGGAGGCAAGTTATGCTGATTGGATTCAGCGTCGGCAACTACAAATCTTTTAAAGAAACTGTCACCCTCAGCATGGTAGCTTCGTCAATTACTGAGGAAGAGAAAGAGCTGGACGAAAATAATGTATTCCCCATTAATGATAAGTTAAGCTTACTCAAAAGTGCTGCTATTTATGGAGCTAACGCCAGTGGTAAGAGCAACATTGTTGCTGCAATTTACTTTATGAAATGGTTTGTCCTCAACTCATCCAAAGAAACGCAAGTTTCAGACGCGATCGATATTGAAGCATTCAGGCTAAGTACGGAGACAGAAAAAGAGCCGTCTTTCTTTGAAATCGTTTTTCTACTAGAAGACAAAACTTTTAGGTACGGTTTTGAGGTGAACGCGCGGGAAGTTGTTTCTGAGTGGCTATTTCAAGCCGATGACAGTGAAGAAAAAATGATTTTTGAACGGGATTTTGATAATTATATATTAGATGATTTCCCAGAGGGACAAGGCATTAGCGATAAAACCCGAATTAATGCTTTATTTCTTTCTGTAGTCGCACAATTTAATGGTAAAATTTCTGGCAAAATATTGCTGTGGTTCAGTAAAACTTTGCAATTGATATCAGGCTTGCAAGATACACAATACCGCGAGGCAACTTTAGAGTCTTTTGAGAACGATCGCCACAGACATGATATTATTGAATTTATCAAGAAATTAGACTTAGGGATTGCTGATATTCAAATCAACAAGTATATTTCCCAGAAAACCGCTATGTTCGGTATATATGAAGTAGGCGTGAAAACAGTTCACCGGAAATATGATGCTGATGGGAAACAGGCTGCTATAGAATTATTTGATATCGAAACGCACGAATCCGAGGGAACCAACAAACTATTTGCATTAGCAGGCATTCTCCTGGATACTTTAAGAACAGGAAAAATTTTATTAATTGATGAACTTGATGCCAGACTGCATCCGCTGATTACTCGCGAATTAATCTGCTTATTCAATTCTAACGAGACTAATCCGCACAACGCACAGCTTATATTCACTACACACGACACAAACTTGCTCAGTAGTAAAAGTTTTCGCAAAGATCAAATATGGTTTACCGAAAAAGATAACAAGGGCGCTACTGATTTGTACTCTTTGGTAGAGTATAAAGTCGGAAAAGATGCCTCATTCGAGCGCGATTACATTATCGGCAAGTATGGCGCTATCCCTTTTATTGGTAATTTTAAAGAACTAATAGGTGAACTTCATGAGTAAAAAAAGTTCGTCTAGAAGCAAGATTGATTACTACAATCGAAAAGATAAAAGTAGAAGATGGTTTTTAATCGTGTGCGAAGGTGAGAAAACAGAACCCGACTATTTTAGAAGTTTCCCGGTAGACACAAATGTAATTAGGGCTTGCTGAATAAGCGCCAAAAGCTGACGGACCTGGATTATTCGAGCGGGCGATCGAGAGAAGTGTGCAAGAAAAACGGCTAAAATAGATCAAAAGTCGTGCATCACCACCTGCGATTGTGTACAGAAAAGCTGAGCTTGCTCCAAGTCCCCCATCCGAGTTTGAACTACCCTTTGGAGGAAGGTTGTCATCAGACAACCGTTGGGTGAAAATGGCCGAACTAATCCCGTGGTCAGAATTTGAATCAGAATATGCTGAAAACTTCCCCACAGAAAAGGGCGCACCAGCCAAATCCTTTCGGATGGCATTGGGGGCGTTAATTATTAAAGAAAAGCTGGGAATTAGCGATCGCGAAACGGTAGAACAAATCCGTGAAAACCCCTATCTACAATACTTTATCGGTCAATCAAACTACAGCAATGAAGTCGCATTTGATCCATCCCTATTAGTACACTTTCGGCAAAGAATTAGTCCGAACCTAATTAATAAAGTGAACGAACGGATGGTTGAAAAAATGCGAGAAATCACGGCAGTCACACCCGAAAAAAAAAAGGATTCGGACGGCAAAAATGAGTCCCCCAATCGCGGTAAACTAATCATAGATGCAACCTGCGCCCCAGCCGACATTAGTTATCCGACAGACTTAGGACTATTAAACAGAGCCAGAGTTCATACAGAAAAAATCCTAGACATCCTGTATAAACAAATCAAAGAAAAAACCCCTAAAAAACCAAGAACCTACCGTAATAAGGCTAGAAAAGACTACTTAGCAGTAGCGAAACAAAGACGACCCACACGCAACAAAAGAAGACAGGCAATTAAAAAACAACTCCAATATATCAAAAGAAACCTAGGTCATATTGAACAGCTAATTGATTTAGGTGCCACCCTAGAAGGTTTGAATAAAAAGCAATATAAAACCTTGCTAGTCCTCACAGAAGTCGCTCGCTTTCCAACAGTGGTTGTTTGACAACGATAAACAGAGTATTCAGGATAGAATAGTAAGTTTAAGTCAACCCCACATCCGTCCCAACGTCGCGAGGGAAAGCAGGGAAAAGCGTAGAGTTTGGAGCCAAACTATCAGCCAGTTGTTTTGAAGGATATGTGTTTTTAGACCGGATGAGCTGGGATAATTTTAACGAATCAGGGGACTTAAAAGCACTCTTTAGAAGCTTATTATAGATTCACGGGATACTATCCAGAGTCGGTTCATGCCGATCGAATTTACCGTACACTCTTAGAACCGAGCTTGGTGCAAAGAAAGAGGAATTAGAATTAGTGGGCCGCCTCTAGGAAGACCGCCAGCAAACGTCAGTAAATCAAAAAAAAAGCAAGCGTTGGAAGATGAGAGAATTCGCAATGCGATTGAGGGCAAGTTCGGGCAAGGTAAACGAAGATTCGGTCTGAATCGAGTGATGGCTAAACTCGATAATACATCTGGTACAGTTATTGCAATTACTTTTCTAGTTATGAACCTTGCTACCTGGTGGCGCCGGGTTTTTTGTGTGTTTTTATGTCTATTTGGAAAAAGAAGGCCTGTTTTTTGGTTGAAGATAATCTACAATTATCATTGGGGT
>NZ_JAUBOX010000172.1:0-4185 GCF_036700445.1 Microcoleus sp. T3_B1 | reverse complement strand
AGGGGCGGGTTTTACAGACAATTTCTGACTGAAACAGACCATCTCGAAAACCCGCCCCCACCCACCCATAAATACAAACCTACCTTTTCGGATTCGGTGAATCGAGCGTTATTCTGTAGGGGGGATTTTCCGACAATTTCTGACTGAAACAGACCATCTCGAAAACCCGCCCCCACCCATCCATAAATACAAACCTACCTTTTCGGATTCGATGCAAATTTCAGGTTGATGTAGGTTATCGGTTGTGGCGGGGCGGGTTTATCTAGATTGTTGATAATCGTTAGATATTGTCGGTGAAACCCGCCCCTACGGGATATGGTTGATTATTGATTTAGGGGTGAGTTTTTCAGATTGTTTGTTAATGATTGCTAAGGCAAAGTCAGAATTTCCACCCCAGAATCAGTCACAGCCAGAGTGTGCTCGAATTGAGCCGAAAGCTTTCGATCCTGCGTGATAGCCGTCCAACCGTCGCCCAAAATTTCCACTTCCCAAGTACCCTCATTAATCATCGGCTCGATCGTAAAAACCATGCCTTGTCTGAGCTTCTTCCCCGTGCCCCGCTTACCGTAGTGCAAAATTTCCGGTTCGGTGTGAAAAACGCGGTGAACGCCGTGTCCCGCAAAATTTCGCACTACCGAAAAACCCTGTGCTTCAGCATATTCTTGAATCGCTGCACCGATGTCACCGGTACGAGCTCCCGGTTTAACTTCTGCAATTCCTCTTCTTAAACATTCCTCGGTTACTTCAACTAACTTTTTCGCTACCGGGGAAGGTTTGCCCACAAAAAAAGTCTTGGAAGTATCGCCATGATAACCATCAACTAAAGGCGTTACATCAATATTAATAATGTCACCTTCTTTAAGAATTTGTTTCGCATTGGGGATGCCGTGACAGACTACTTCATTGACGCTTGCACACAGAGATTTGGGAAATCCTTTATAGCCTAGCGGAGCGCTTTTGGCTCCGTGTGCCAAAGTCCAGCGTTCGGCTTCATCGTTAATTTCTAGAGTGCTGACACCGGGTTTTACCATCGGTTCGAGATGCAGCAGAAGTTCGGCAGCTAAGCGACCTGCTTGACGCATTTTTTCGATTTCTCTACTGGATAAAAGCACTAAACGTTCGGTTGCCATAGTTTTTTCTGTTTGCTTTTTTGTGGTCTATTAAGAGTTTATTTAACTCAACTTTAGAATAGATTTGAACCAGTGTTCACAACGATCGCCCAAAGCTCCTAAAGAGTATTCTACCTCTGCTTGTCGCCGGCAAGCGCTGCGGTCAATTTGGTCTAAGCGGGCGATCGCACCTACCAAGCCATTTACACTATCAGGCTCCACTAAAAAGCCCGTCAGTCCCTCTCTAACAATTTCCGCCGGCCCCCCGCGCTCGTAAGCAATCACAGGCACACCGCACGCTAAACCCTCGATCGCGACATTTCCGAAAGCTTCCACCCAACGTGGTGTCATCAACAATGCTTGGCACTGACGGACTTGCTCTTGCAGTTGGGTTGTGGTCAGAAACCCTAAATATTCTACGGGAGCATCCGGGTAATCTGCACAAATTTTTTGCCAATAATCCTCATCTTGCATTTTGCCCATAATTTTTAGGGGAATGCCTGTAATTTTCGCTGCTGCTACTGCATCTTCTAAGGCTTTTTCCGGGGCGATGCGACCAAGCCAAGCTAATTTGGGTTCCGGTTGGCTGCAAAATTCGTACAGCGATAAATCTATGCCGCTTCCCAACAACCGACACTCCTTGCCAAAGGCGAATGTTTTGGCTTGAGAAGCGGTGTGAACTCCGATCGTACCAGGAAACTGGACGGCGGTTTGTGCGGCAATGCGATCGAGGGCTGCGGAAAGGGATCCCATGCTGATAAAATGGGCGATCGGAGTCCTAAAAAATGGTGTCAAATAAAACGGCAGCCAATCGTAGGCAAAATTAACAATGACATCCCATTCATCCTGAACTTGGCGAGCATATTCCCACATATTCGCCAGCACAGAATCTGCGGGCATCACAATAGGAGCATTGTAATCTTGTGTTTGGGCCGTTACTTGCAAATCACCCGTTATTTCGATTACACAAATTGATTCTAAAACTGAACCTCTCGGCGCTACAACTGCTATTTTATGACCGCGACTCTGTAATTCTTTAGCGATGTTAAGGACTGTAAGTTCTACTCCGCCGCCCAAGCCAGAACCGAGTTGACCGACTGAAGTTGACAGGAACAATAGTTTCAAAGAGTCATTAGTCATTAGTCATTAATCATTAGCCATCAGGCACTGATTCTAACACAATCTATCTTATAAATTCTCCCCTCTAAAATCTAAAATATAAAATTATAGCCTTTCGAGTTCTCATATGAGGTACTCATGGGCATAGGCCTCCGTGGCCTCCGTGGCCTCCGTGGCCTCCGTGGCCTCCGTGGCCTCCGTGGCCTCCGTGGGCATACCTCACCACGCTTGAGAACCGCTATATACCTGTTCTCAGGAAAGTAAGGTACTATTCCAATGGCCTGTTTGGCCTGTTTGGCCTGTTTGCCCAAGAACACCTCATGTTACTGAGAAAGGCTATAAGCTGTCACGCATTTAAATTGCATATTCAGGGCGGGCTTTTTGGCCCAACCCCTACTCCCCACAAGACGGCGAATTGTTTGTTGACATTCTATTTAAATGCACAACAGCTTACTTAAAAATTGCTAAATTTATTAATCCATCCCAGAACGCGGACGGAGGCGGTTCAACTGATTGATGGCCCAGCGAGCAGTTTCCTGAACTTCTGGATCTGGATCGTCTGTCGCACGGTGCAACAAGTAACTGATTTGATTCACCAATTCGTAAATCCGCGTCAAGTCGCGAATCGCATTTTTACGCACTTCGGGATTTTCATTTTGCAGCGAAATTGACCAGGCATTATTCATGGGTTTGAGAGTGCGAATGCCAATTTCCGAGAGACTTGCCAAAATTAAACTGTACTGGCTCGAGTCGGAATTTGCTAGCAAATCGAGCAACGGCTCAACTGCTCTGGAATCTCCCCGCTGGCCGAGTTCCCAAATTGCTTTGCGCCTCAAAGCCGGATTTAGGTGCTGCAAATCTTCAATCAGTGCTTCAATAATATCAACTTTAGGTCTACCATCCGTTTCGGGAAGGGCAATACCTTTCTTCTTCGCTAGGGAATCGGTTTGATTAGTTGTTTCGGGAATGTTGAAACCTGTGTTGCTGTACCCATTGCTCTGAGTTTCCAAGGGCGGGGTGTCGGAATTAATTCGATCGCCCTCGACTGCTGCATTCTGGGATTCCGGTTCCCCGGATTCCAGGATAAACGGTAAAGGTTGATCGCTGCTCTCGATACTGTAGTTTTTTGGCAAACCAAAAGGGTAGGGCAAGGCTGACAGCGATTGTCCTCCAGAAGAATTCTCTTGCGGTCTAATTTCGTGCGAGTTTATAGGAGAATCGGGATTAGTAAATTGAGAGTTTCTTTGGTTGTGGCGATCAAATCTTCCCCGTCTTCGCTTAGAATAATTTGACTCGTCACTGCTAACTAATTTGAGCATGATAAATACTGCCGCTGCCGTGACGACAACTGCTGCCAAACCCAACATTAAGAACCCCCGCTGACGAGACAAAATGACGAGCAAATTGGATACCGATTTCGGGATATTAGAATTAGATTTGGACGTTTTGGACGGCTGAGATTTGTTTTTATCGGGCGCTGGAGACGGTTTTGGAGGCTTGGAATCTTGGCGATCGTCCGGGGGAGAGTTCGCCTGAGCAATTTCTTGGGAAACAGCACGCGCAGAGGCATTGAGTACCTGGTGCCCTCCGTCGGCACTTGGACTGAACGCAGCGCCCAGACAGGCAATGCAGGTGAACAAACATACAGAGGAGCGGTAATGCGCCATAAGACTCAATCCGGGTTTTGAGAGGCAACGCCGCATGACGAGCTTTAGTTTAACCTTGAGTTAGCTCGATCCTAGCTGCTATGGGCTTAACTAACTTACAAATAGCACCAGACTAGCGAAAAACCCTGGTTTGAGAGGGCACCGAGCCAGATATTATAAGCACAATTGTGTCATTGACGTGCAACTCCTTTAAATAATTAGTTTAATTAGGGTTTGCTGAATAATCGATCGCAAACTAAGAACAGGAGTGATCGATATATTCAAGCAGAGTTATATATAAGTTTTTTCGG
>NZ_JAUBOX010000171.1:0-4198 GCF_036700445.1 Microcoleus sp. T3_B1 | reverse complement strand
ATCTCTTGTTTCATCTGTCGAAATAATTCTTAAAGAATTTGGAGATAATTATGTAATTAATTTTGCTTAACTACTTAACACTGTTGGTTAGCTTTGGGGTTTGAAACTGTAACGTAATTCTTGGACAGAGTTACCCATTGATGGAATTTTGGGGTAACTCTCTAGCCAGCCTCTCGATAACGTCACTAAGACTGCTTGCAGTAAGTTCAACTTGCTTGAACTCTAGCCACTTAGTAGCAGTCTCGGTCAGACTTAGGTTGACTTTACGCTTAGGCTCGCTGTAGATCTTTTTTCTAGGCATTTTGTCATTCCGCATTAATTCCGCATACAATAAGAGTAAGGCAGAAATGAGGTAAAAGCAAATGTTACTCAGCTTCAGGACGGAATTAAAGCCTAACAATAAGCAGGTGACTAGATTTCGGCAACATTGCGGGGTAGCAAGACACGCTTACAACTGGGCGAATTCAATCATCCTTGAAACCTTGAAACTCAGGGAAGCCGACAAAACGGTTAAGATTCCTTCCGCTATCGATCTTCACAAGCGTTTAGTAGGGGAAATTAAACCTCTGCATCCCTGGTATTACGAGTCATCTAAGGCAAGTCCGCAGCAGGCTCTGACTGAATTGAGAACGGCTTGGGATAGATGCTTCAAAAAGGTATCTAACCAACCTATAGCCTTTCTCAGAAAGATGAGGTACAATAACAGCAGTGTGTAAACCAGTTAAAAATATTTGACGATGTAACCTGACCGAACGCAAACTAAGAGTGCTTTTGCTAATTCTTGATAATTAGTAGTCTTGATAGAACGGAGAATGATTTTAAGTTTTGACCACAGATTTTCAATGGGTGAAAAATCTGGTGAATAAGGTGATAAGTATATTAATCTTGCCCCTTTTTTTTTGATCGCTTTTTTCACTTCTTCTCCCAAGTGAATGGGACAATTATCCATCACTACACAAGCCCCTTTCCATAGTTTTGGCACAAGTTTCCTGATAATAAAAGCTTCAAATGTAATTGCATCAGTTGGGCCTATTAGATTAACCGATGTCAAAATTTCATTGACTGACATTGCTCCAATTATTGAGACATTTTTGCCACGTTTAGTTGGTTTTGGCCCCTTGGCTCTTTGACCTTTTAAAGCTCTGGCATATAACCTAACCATTGCCAAATTAACTCCCGATTCGTCAATGAATATTAAGTCGTTCAAACTAATCTTTTTTATTTTTTGCCAGAACTCACATCGCAGGAGTTGAACTCGGTCGGTGCCTTTGTCCGAGGGGAAGAGAGTTTTTTTTTGACAGTAATATCTAAGAGTTTTATCATTCTTGCTATTGTCGCTCTACTAACGGAAAATCCAATTTTCCCATAAAGTAAATAACGAAGTTCTTCAAGAGTAGCATCATTGTTTACTTCAATCAATTGGGCACTCGATGAGTAGTGGCTCTGCATTCAGTTTGCCTTTGACTCCACATCGGTCAGTTCGCGGAGTAATGTTTTTTGTTTCACGATATTGTTTAAGCAATTTTTGTACAAAACTCAGGGCAGAGCGAAAAGCGCTTAGCTATTGCTTTTTGTGAAATCGGTTCAGTATGATAAGTATCAAGGATTTTTTGCCTAAAATCAATCGAATAAGCTTTCATTTTTAACAATGTATGAAGAGGAGTACAAATTTACTTTTTGTGAGTCAAGCAGCTCGTGCTGTCAAAAAAATGCTATTATGTATGCTATCGCTTTCGCGTGGCTTGTGCGTAACCATGTAATTATAGTTCGTTTGCTCTGATATTCTCTGCTTTATCCTCCTGAGTGAGTGTCAGTAACATTATACCTCATCTTTCCGAGAAAGGCTATAGGTTCAAGAAAAAAGGTGTGTCAGGTGAATCTTTCTACCTAGAGCAAGGAACCAAAGCAAAACCAGGAATTAATAACGATGGCAAGCGTGTCAAGTTACCTAAAATTGGTTGGGTTAGGCTGCACGAACCATTACCAATTACGGCATTTCACAACTGTGTAATCAGTCGAAAAGCCGACAGATGGTTCATTGCTTTTAAATACGAAATTGAACAGCCCGCAACTCCACCTGACCGTCCTACTGCTGGTGTCGATATCGGCATCAAAGAATTAGCTGTTTGTTCTAACGGTCAAGTCTTTGCCAATCCCAAAGCTTACCGTGGGATGAGTCGTAAAATGAAACGCCTGCAACGCCGTGTTAGCAAGCGAGTCAAAGGGTCTAACAACCGCAATTCGGCAATCGCTAAACAAGCCTTGCTGCACCTAAAAGTGTCAAACATCCGAAAAGACGCCATTCACAAGCTGACAACTTACCTCGCCAAAAACCACAGTGAGGTCAAGATCGAAGACTTGAATGTCAAGGCATTTTTGAAGAACCACAAGTTAGCTGGTGCAATCGCTGATTGCGGAATGTACGAATTTAAGCGGCAATTGGAATATAAAACCCAAAAGTTTAACTCCGAGTTGACGCTTGTAGAGCGATTCTTCCCTAGCAGTCAAATTTGCTCAAGTTGCTGCAATCATCGGCACAAGATGCCGTTGAAAGTCCGAGTTTTTGAATGTCCCGATTGCGGAAATATTCAAGACCGTGATTTAAACGCAGCCAAGAAGTGCGATTCGTTCAGTCGAAACCGAGCAATCGGGGGATGACTGGCTTCTACAGGGTAATCCATCAGGATTGAGTTCGCACTTTAATCCCTTGTAGATGACAACTTCATAACTTTACAGGTGAACGTCAGTATCCTAGAAAGCGTCAAGTCCTGTCCCTCAAACGTAGAGGTGAAAGCATATCCTCCACTGTAGCGACTAGCCATCAATCGGTGAAGCGAGGATAAAAGCGGAAAGAACTACTAGCCTAAAAGTGGTATCCCGTAAGCAAGTTCCTACGGATAGCGAAAGCAAAGTCACTGTTTGAATCATCGTTATTGCGACCCAGCGAAATAAGGCTTCTCACGCTGGTAGTCCCAAAAGGGCATTAGTACAGGGTGGTATGAGGATTTCAATCGACATACCTACGTTACCCAAAAACTCGGTGAAGAGGTGGCATCCTAACGGAACAAACCAATGGTTATGAGGAACGAAGTAACCCACCTGATTACTCTCGGAGAGGTCGAATACTTCGAGCAGTCAGCTAAGACGAAACATCTGGATTTCCAGGTAACAGGTGGTAGAGATTGAGTCAAAAGCCAACGCCTCACTGTAATGGTGAGGATATGCTAACGGACTCACGGTAATACGGATGATATAGCTACAATTCGCAATGAATATGTTATGAACACGGCAGAAAAACCGATGTATGAATGGAACGATATCAACTGGCGAAAGCTAGAGCGTAACGTTTTTAAATTGCATTCATCGGATATATCAAGCGTCTAATCGTGGTGATGTCAAGCTAGTACGCAGACTCCAAAAACTGTTGATAAGCTCTTGGGCGGCAAAAGCCGCTTCGGTTCGTCGGGTAACTCAAGATAATCACGGCAAGAAGACGGCAGGGGTGGACGGCGTTAAATCGCTGACCCCAAAGCAACGTTTCGCCCTGATAAACAAAATATCATTGGGTTGTAAGGTTAAGCCAACACGCCGAGTTTGGATACCCAAACCAGGGACAGGTGAGGAAAGACCTTTAGGTATACCGACAATGGAAGACCGAGCGATGCCGCGCGTTAGTCAAACTGGTGTTAGAACCAGAATGGGAAGCGCGATTTGAACCTAACTCATATGGGTTCCGACCCGGACGCTCATGCCACGATGCGATAGGAGCAATATTCAGTGCGGTACACAATAAATCCAAGTATGTGTTGGATGCCGATATTAGTAAATGCTTCGACCGTATTAATCACGATGCACTTCTCAAAAAATTGAATACTTATCCTACCCTACGGAGACAAATCCGAGCTTGGTTAAAAGCTGGTGTAATGGATGGAAACAAGCTGTTCCCAACTGATGAAGGGACACCACAGGGTGGGGTGATTTCACCCCTACTCGCAAATGTTGCCTTACATGGAATTGAGGAATTGATTAGGGGTTTAGCCCCAAAATTCGATATGAAGCGACCTGATAACACTCAATTGGGTGTTAGAGATAAGCTTAAATCGTTTTCATTGATAAGATACGCAGATGACTTCGTGAGCGCGACACGATGTCGCATGTTGTGAGTGAGGAGGTGACTTCTCTAGGTTAGTGTCCAAAC
>NZ_JAUBOX010000033.1:0-75288 GCF_036700445.1 Microcoleus sp. T3_B1 | reverse complement strand
CAGGCACTTCACCGCGAGTTGAAATCACTGCAACGAAGATTAAAGCATCAAAGAAAAGGGTCTAATAATTGGCTTAATCTCCAGAAAAAGATTGCTAGAATTCATCAAAAAATCAGTGATACCAGAAAGGATTGGCACTATAAATTAGCTCATCGGTTATGTGACCAAGCAGGAATGATATTCGTTGAGGATATCAATTTTAAGGCTTGGGCAAAGGGGATGTTCGGTCAACATACTCTCGATGCAGCCTATGGTCAATTCTTCTCGATTCTGTCTCATGTGTGTTGGAAGCGCGGGGTGTATTTTGCTCGTGTTGATAAAAACTATACGAGTCAAATTTGCCCCCAATGTGGAACCCATACTGGTAAGAAAACCTTGGATGTCAGAATCCATAGTTGTCAGTCCTGCGGGTACACCACTCATCGCGATACAGCAGCAGCACAAGTAATTAGAGACAGAGGTATCCTTGCGGTCGGGCAGCCCGTGAGTAAAACTGCTTCTGGAGGCGTTCTATCGGGGATCGATAGTAATATCGGTCTAGAGTCGAGCCTGTGAGAGAAGAATCCCCCGCATTGTATGCGTGGGGAGTGTCAACATATTAGCTGCAAGTAAAAGGCTGCTTTGTCCGTTCGGACTTTGAAGTTAAAAACATTTACGGTTGCACCGATCGAGCTAAATGGCAGATGCCCCCCGGCGATGCGTTAATTCTTAGAAAATAGTAGATTTAAGCTGGGATAGTTGAATTATGGAAAAAGCAAACAAGCGTCGTGGGTTGATTACTGTCGTGGTGGTGCTGTCGCTCATCGCTTTTTTGGGATTTTCCCTTGTGCCAATTTTAGACAGTATTCTCAAGGCCAGCCAAGCGCAAAGTCGATCGACTCCAACACCTACTCAGACGGCGCCGTCTGGGGATAAGCAATCAGAGTTGCTGCAAGCTCAGGCGAGGGGGTACGAATTGGTTTTGCAGCGGGAACCTGACAACGTAACGGCTTTGCGGGGATTGTTGCAGGTGCGACTGGAGTTGATCGGACAAGGAGTGGGCGACATTAAGGATGCGATCGCTCCTTTGGAAAAGTTGGCTGCCCTGAATCCTGAGACTACTGAATACGGGATTTTGCTGGCTCAGGCTAAGGAACGCACGGGCGATCGCGAAGGGGCTGCTCAAGCTTACAGGTCAATTTTAGCGTCTAAGCCTGGGGAAATTAAGGCTTTGCAGGGGTTGGTGAATTTGCTGCTGGTGCAGCAGCGGCCCGAAGCTGCGATCGGACTGCTGCAAGATACGTTGAAGGCTGCTCCGGCTGCAAATCTGGCGAAACCGGAAAGTGTGGATGTAACTTCAGTGCAGTTGATTTTGGGACAGGTTTATGCTGTGCAGAAGCGCTACGAGGAGGCGATCGCAATTTACGACGAATCTGCTAAGGCTAATCCCAAAGATTTTCGCCCGACTTTAGGAAAGGCGATCGTGCTGAAGGAACAGGGCAAAACAGATGAAGCAAAAACGCTGTTCGATCGAGCTACTGAGTTAGCTCCTCCTAACTATAAAGACCAAATTAATCAGTTAGCTAGTGGCACTCCTTCGCCTTCTCCTGCGGCTGCGGCGACTCCCGAACCGGCTGCTTCTCCTAGTCCTGAAGGCGCGCTACCGAAACCTTAAGGAAAGTTTTGAGAGAAAGAGTTTTGAGTTTTAAGTGAAAGAGTTGTAAATTTTTAACTTAATACTTACCACTCAAAACTACTCGCTTTATTCCTAATTACGCAGGACTTACGAAAATAAACCCGGTTTCTACGATAAATCTTGGTTGAACGACGACAGATACAGGTCGAAACCGGGTTTATAAATCCTCGCGCCCAGCGTCCTGTTACCGACTACCAATTACTAATTACCAATTAGGTAAGACCTCGGAGGGAATTATGACCCAAAGCGTTGACCGCGTTGTTCTACCTCCTGCTTTTCCAGACCACACTCAATTACCAGAGTCAGACGGTACTTTTGTGAAAAACTTTCAGGAGCATCCGCAAAGTTTAATTTTAACTGATTCCCTCGGCCAGATTTTGCAGCAGCGACATCCTGACGGACAATATGCGATCGGTCAAGACTGCGGCATTTACTGGCGAGAAACCGAGCCGGCGGAAAAAGGTGCAGAAGCTCCTGATTGGTTTTATGTTCCCAATGTACCTCCTAACATTGACGCTCAAATTCGGCGTTCCTACGTGCTGTGGCGGGAACACATAGCACCGTTAATTGCTTTGGAATTTGCGAGCGGGAACGGTGATGAAGAGCGCGATCGTACTCCTTTATCTCGCACCGATGAAGGGGTAGTCACTAAACCTGGAAAGTTTTGGGTGTACGAACAGGTGATGCGAATTCCCTATTACGGCATCTATGAAATTAACAGCGGTCGATTAGAAGTTTATCGGTTGATGGAGGGGTATTATCAACTGTTAGAACTCAATCAGCGCGGTCATTTTCCCATTGCATCTTTAGGCGTAGAATTGGGGCTTTGGCAAGGCAGTTATCAAAATCAAACAATGCTTTGGCTGCGTTGGTGGGACGAGGAAGGTAATTTGCTGTTGATTGGCGATGAAAGAGCAGAATTAGAGAGATTGCGAGGGGAACAACAGCGGGAAAGAGCCGAGAGTGCAGAACAGGCACGACAAGCTGAATTTCAGGCAAGAAGGGATGCAATTCCCCGGTTGTTGGGAATGGGTTTGAGTGTCGAACAGGTGGCGGAGGCGTTAAGTTTATCCGTGGAGGAAGTTAGGGATAATGCTGGAGAGTGAGATAGTGAGAGAGAATTGGGGAAAAGGGCGATCGGTCTTAATAGACTTCATCATGAGAACCCCTTTTGAGCAATAAAATAGCTTCCTCCTCATCTTCTGGATCGGTCACAAACTCAAATAAAATCCGATAATCATAATCTATTGAACACTACCAGATACCCGATAAATCTCCTGTCAGTTTGTGAGTTCGCAAGCTGGGGTTAAAGCAGTCTTCAGACAAAAGTTCAAGCGTAGCTTCAATTAAAAGGCGAAGCTGAGGATTTTTACGAACCAACTTTTTGAAACTACGAATAGATTTGGGAGTCCAACCAATTTTCATCAATCATCTAACTCCGCCATAAAATCGGCTACCGAACCAAATTTAACATTGCCCTCAGCATACTCTTGACGAACTTCTGCAACTTCCTTGAGTAATTCATTTCGTCGCTGTTGTCGCAGACGATTCTGAAGAATCTCTAGAAGCAGGGCTTGATCTTCTAATGATAAAACTTCTACAGCTTCAAGAGCTTGCTGGAATTGAGATGTCTGTGTTGTTTTAGTCATATATTATTTTTAACTGTTTAGAAGTACGAAATTTTTTATGGTTTTCGCAAGATTTATCCTATGCTATAGCCCAATACGGTTCTGTTAAGGAAAATTGTAGCGAAAATGTTGAGTTTCGTTCCTCAAGCCAACCTACGCACTACTAAACCGGGCAAGTTTTGGGTGTACGAACAGGTGATGCGAATTCTCTATTACGGCATCTACCAAGTTAATAATGGCAGATTAGAAGTTTATCGGTTGATTGACGGGTATTATCAACTGTTAGAACTGAATCAGCGTGGTCATTTTCCCATTGCACCTTTAGGTAGGCGTAGAATTGGGACTTTGGCAAAGCAGTTATCAAAATCAAACCATGCTTTGGCTGCGCTGGTGGGACGAGGAAGGTAATTTGCTGTTGATTGGTGATGAAAGAGCAGAATTAGAGAGATTGCGAGGGGGAACAACAACGGGAAAGAGCCGAGAGTGCAGAGCAGGCACGACAAGCTGAGCTTCAGGCAAGAAGGGATGCAATTCCTCGGTTGTTGGGAATGGGTTTGAGTGCCGAACAAGTGGCGAAGGCGTTAAGTTTATCTGTGGAGGAAGTTACCCAGAATTATCACGGCTGAGATAGTTTTATCGGGATAAAGTTAACTTCAAATTCTCGAAGATTCTCAAATTTCAACTGTCTGCTTCTCAGCTTTTGGAAGAAGTAATAGCGAGTGCCACATCCTCGCGAGTTGCTCCCAGCGCTAGCATTGTCCTTACCATCAAATCAAGAGAAACAGACGGATCGCCAGCTTCTATTTTAGCTACCCGTGACTGACTAGATTTAATTTTCTTAGCCAAATTTTCTTGAGAAAGATTTTGACTAATGCGAAGCTGCTTCAAGCGTTTAATTAGAGACAGCTTCATCTCAATAAAAGCAATTTCTTCGGCTGAAAGTTCTAGAAAGTCTGCGGCATCTCCCACCCGCCAACCTGCTGCTTCTAAACGTTGACGTTTAATGGCATCCATTGTAAATATTACCTCTTTTAATTATATGAATTGCAAAGACCAAGGATTGTGAATGGTGAATTGTCTCTCAATTTGTAAGGTGGGCAATGCCCACCCTAAAGGAAGTCCTGAAATAACTAGGTTTCTCCTGAGCTTCGATCGTACGATCTCAGTCGTCTTTGACAGTTTTCAATCATGCGCTTAGGCGTTTTCTGGGTGTTTTTTTGAAACACATCTGCAATGACAATAGCATCTGAGTCAATCCGGTAAATAATTCGCCACTGTTTATCGGCTTCACTATCATTGATCCGCAATTCGTGGCAGTGAGGGCTGATGCTTGGCATAGGTCGAGAGACAGGCATGGCTAAAATTTCTCCATTTTGTAACATCCTTAATAAAATCCCTACCTCGATTCGCGCTGAGGCCGAAAAAGGAGGAGTTTTTACTTCGCCTCTAAGCCAAACAACATCCTTGTTCTCGCCTTGGGATTCCATAAATTAGGTACAGTCCAGTCATAGAGTTTACAATAATATGTCGTATCTGACATAATTATAGCCCAATATGACTAAAAGTGGTACGAGAGACTAAAGAGTGCCGAATTTCCTCTCAATTGCTAAGGTACGCATTGCCAGCCAGCCCGCGTCTTGGTGCGATCCTCTTCGAGGGCTGCGCTAACGACTGATTTGCGTCATTCTAGGCGGTGGCGATCGGCAATAAACCTGGTTTATTACCGATCGCCTTTTAAAAGAATCAGATTTAACGATCGCCCCCTACGCAATTTCAAGCGTTTGAGGGATTTCTTCACAACCTTAACAGGGCTGGCAATGCCCACCTACAAATTAATACTTCCTCTCCTGCGGCTCAAACATCGTAATCGCCACCGGCATATAAGCCAAATCAATCCCCGCCGGCGAATAATACGCCATTGTATGCTTCAAGAAATTGCCGTCATCGCGCTCAGTAAAATCTTCCCGCGAATGAGCTCCCCGACTTTCCTGGCGGTTCAAAGCAGAAGTTAAAATCATTTTTCCGACAATAATCAAACTCCGCAACTCCAAAGCTTCCACAATTTCCGTATTCCACAACTTGCCTTTATCGTCTAAGTAAACCTCCTCATATTGTCGCTCTAAATCCTCCAATTTCTTTAAACCTTCCTGCATCAATTCGGCGCTACGAAATACACCACAATACTCAGTCATAGTATCTTGATACTGCTGCCGGATTTGATTGATGCGGTATTTTCCGGGACGCTCTACAAGTGCCTGAATTTGCTCTTTTGCTTCCATAATATAACGCTGTTCGTCTACTGTCGGCAACTTGCGATTTTGTACGAATTGTGCTATGGTTGCGCCAGTAACTTTGCCATAAACGACGCATTCTAAAAGCGAGTTGCTGCCCAAACGGTTGGCGCCGTGAACGGACACGCAAGCTGCTTCGCCCGCTGCAAAGAAACCGTCTACTAAACTGTCAGGACTGCTGCGAACTTGGCCGCTAACATTAGTAGGAATTCCCCCCATTGAATAGTGAACCGTAGGGCGCACGGGCATCGGCTGATTTACGGCATCAATTCCTAACAAACGGTGGGCTTCTTCCCAAGCAAAAGGAATTTTGCTCATAATTTTTTCGCGTCCCATGTGCCGCAAATCGAGGTAGATAAAGGGGCCGCCGGCACTACCATCAACATTAATCCCTCGGCCGGCGCGAATTTCTATGGAAATTGACCGCGAAGTGATATCTCTGGGCGCTAATTCCATCCGCGACGGCGCATAATTAGCCATAAATCGATCGCCCTCTGAATTAATCAAATAAGCGCCTTCGCCCCGCACAGCCTCGGAAATCAACACTCCCACGGGATACAAACCAGTCGGGTGAAACTGCACAAACTCCATATCTTCCAGCGGCAATCCAGCTAAAGCCGTCATCGCCAAACCGTCTCCCGTCGAGGCGTAATCGTTCGACGTGGTATTGTAAACTCGGCCGTAACCCCCCGTAGCAAACATCACCGCCTTAGCACGGACAACCTCAATTTGACCGTCTAGAAGGCGGTACATAACTACCCCCTTGGCTTGGCCTTCTTCCAAAATCAGGCGCGTGACATACCACTCCTGATAGATGTGAACTCCGCAGCGGCGCAGATTGTTGACTAATTCGTGGAGGATGGCGTGACCGGTTTTGTCGGCGGCGTAGCAGGTGCGGCGGTGGGAATGTCCGCCGAAAGCGCGCTGGGCAATTCTGCCGTCTGGGAGGCGGGAGAAGAGGACTCCCATGTGTTCTAAATCTATGACTACACCGGGTGCTTCGCGGGTGAGGATTTCTACCGCGTCTTGGTCGGCTAAATAGTCTGAACCTTTTACTGTGTCGAAGGCATGGGCTTTCCAACTGTCTTCGGGATCGACATTTTGGAGGCTGGAAGCCATGCCCCCTTGGGCTGCGACGGAGTGCGATCGAATCGGGTGAGTTTTGGCGACGACAGCTACCTTTAAACTGGGGTCAGTCCGAGCAATTTCTACTGCGGCGCGGCAACCTGCTAAACCGCCGCCTACAATGATTACGTCGTGTTCTAGCATCTTTTTGAATTATTTTGAGTGTTCTGCTCAACTTATCGTGACGCAAAAAAAAACTTCCTACCAAAAGAGCAGGAAGTTTTTTAACTTTTGATTTGAATGGGAAATCAAAAGTTAAAATTTCACATTGGACTAGCCGGCGCTTTCGATAGGCTGCTGAGTGGACTGATTTCCCGTTGCAGAAGGTTGAGTTTCCGTACCGGGTTCTACAGCAAGCACTTCAATGTTATTTAGCAGAGTTGTAACGAAAGCAAACAGCAAGAAGGGCAGAGACAGCACTAAAATCAAGCCGACGGTAGCCAAGGCGAAGATTTGGCGGGCGCTACTCCACAAGGCGAGTGCCGACGCTAGACTTAGGAAGATGACTATCAGCCAAACAATGATTTGACCGTAAATGTCGCCAAAGGTGAGCGTACATTTAAGGCGATAGTTTTGGATGTTATTCATTTGATGCCTCGCGAGATTGCTATTACGACTTGTCCAAAAATACTTTGACAGTGTGTCAATGGCCACTGTAAATTTCTAAGTTTAGCTGCCGCAACCTGGTTTTAGGGCTGTTTTAAACATTTTTATAGAAGTTTGCAACAACACTTTATGAATTTTTGTTTCTGACTGGGAAATTTGGCCGAAACAAGACTTACGCACTCCGACAAAGAAACCGGGTTTTTTACTGTTTTGGCGGGCTGTAACGCGTCTTTTCGCAAAAAACCCGGTTTCTGGCAACCCCTGCGTCCAGGACTAAGCTGTTCTGAATCTAAATCGTATTTTTTGTGCGGGCTTTCTGGCCCAACCCCTACTCCCCACAAGAACTTTATCAAATTTTAGTTCACAGTTTAAATGTCCAACAGCTTACGAAACAAAGGCACAAGGGTAAAGTCTACTTTTTGAGGGAGCCCCGACTTGGTAAAGAAATGTTAAGCTGCGGGGAAATGGAATCAACCTTTATAGCGTCGCACCTGTCTTTCGCCCATGTCTTCAGAGAGCAAATTGCTGATTTCGCGCTGTTTCCTGGCTGGTTTAGGAACGCAGATGTTTATGTACCGCGAAGACCGGATTCCCCAAGAGAGTCCGGTTCTGGTGGTGAGCAATCACCGCAGTTTCTTAGATCCTGTGCTGCTGACGGCGGCTTTGGGTCGATCGATCCGCTTTGCTTGTCATCATTACATGGGTCAAGTTCCGGTGATGAGGGAAGTAGTCACGACTTTCGGCGCTTTCCCCTTGGAAGCACCGGAACACCGACAGCAGCATTTTTTCTCTCAAGCGACAGCGCTACTGCAAGGCGGGGAGATGGTGGGGGTGTTTCCAGAGGGTGCAGAACCGATGGTGAAGCTGACTGGGCCGAATACTGTGGGGAAGTTTCAGCGGGGATTTGCTCATTTGGCTTTGCGAGCACCGGTGCGGGATTTGGCAGTTTTGCCGGTGGCGATTAGTTCTTTTGAGGAACAGTCAGTACGATCGGGTGTACCGCTGAAGTTGTTGAGTTTGTTTGATCCTTCGGAACCGCTGTTCGATCGATCTGGGTGGCATCCTGTGATAATTTATCAGCGAGTTAATGTTTTAATCGGTCGGCCTTACTGGATTACTGTCGAGAGACAGCAGCAATATCAAGGCAAAAAAGCCAAAGCTGTTGTTGCTGAACTCACGAACCACTGTCAGGGAGAAATTGCAGAATTACTCCAACGAGGTTGTTTGTAAGTTTGTAAGTTTGTTGGCTGTTGACTGTTGACTGTTGGCTGTTGACTATTGGCTGGTGTCAGATTTCCAATCTAAAATCTAAAATCTAAAATCTAAAATCGCTTGACTTGAATCATGGCAAATGCTAACAACAAGATTCGTTTCCTAACCCCCAAACCGCCGAAACCCGATCGCCCTTTATTTGTATTTCTGCCCGGTATGGACGGGGGCGGTTTGCTGCTGCGCTCCCAAATTCCTAAATTAGCCAATCATTTCGACATCCGTTGCTTAACTTTACCTGCGGACGATACGCCTAGTTGGGACGTACTGGTTAGCGAAACAATTGCCTTAATTGAAGCAGAAAAGCAAGCCGGAAAGCCGAAGCGGCCGGTTTATCTGTGCGGCGAGTCATTTGGGGGCTGTTTAGCGATGAAAGTTGTGTTAGAAGCTCCTCAAGTGTGCGATCGATTAATTTTAGTCAATCCAGCTTCTTCGTTTCGACAGCAGCCTTGGGTGCAGTGGGGCTCGTATCTGACTCAGTGGCTGCCGGCCAACCTTTATCCGCTGTCGGTAATCGGTTTATTGCCGATATTAGCATCATTAGGAAAGATTGGGCGCGACGATCGGCGAGCTTTGCTAGAAGCGATGCAAGCAGTACCGCAAAATACGTCTGTGTGGAGATTGGCGTTAGTGCGATCGTTTAATGTTGACGAAAATCAGTTGCGCGGCATCAAACAGCCGACGCTAGTAATTGCTAGCGGTGCCGATCGGCTGCTGCCTTCTCTAGTAGAAGCGAAGCTTTTAGTCAAGGTAATTCCCAAAGCCGAAATGGTGCTGCTTGCTAACAGCGGTCATGCTTGTTTGTTAGAAACAGATGTTAACCTTTATGGGATTATGCAAGCTCGCAATTTTTTGACAAATAGGTCATTAGTTATTAGTTATTAGTTTAGTTAGTGCTACAAAAACTGACCGTGCGTAGTGCGTAGGTTGGGTTGAGGAACGAACCCTCCGTTTCACTCCGCCCAACATTTTCGGTATGATTTTCCTTAACTGAACCGTATTGAATTATGCTCAATCTCAAGCTTCCCGAACAAAGACGAAAACTTTACATTGAAATTGCACTGCGTAGATGCCGTCCCGGTAGTGGCAGCAGTCAAGATTTTCTGAATAAAAGAACTTGGAATCATCCCGTGACAAACATTAAAAGGGAGCATCCCGATTTTGCAAAAAGCAAAAATATTAAACTGCAAATTCACCATTCAAGTAGGCACAACGAAGTTGCAACATTTGAGAGACACTTTCAGATTTCCACTGCGCTCCTGAAATTTTGAGCCTTCTACCTATCTGCTTGACCGCTGATTCTACCGCTCCCGAACCAATGGAACCTGGTTGCAATTCCTGACAAGTTTCATAGTCCACAAGTCGAAAACGGTGTTTTTTGAGGTAGGCACGGAAATTAATCACTTGCCGACGATGGCAGTTATCAAAAATGGCGATCGCATCTTCCACCCGACCACGCCATAACAAGGCCTCAGCAAGTTTTATCCGCTTACCGGAGCCACCCACTTTATACAGATTTTCTTTCAGGTGATACCAGTCTAGGATTTCTTGCCGTTGTTCCGTTGTCCCTATTTCCTTGAATAAATTCCAGACACCATCGTGACCATCTCCTAAACAGATTACAGGATTAGTTAGCGGCTGACTATTCGCCCAATCGGTGAGGCTTAAGTTATCTTGGAAGAAAGCGCCATAGTAAAGGTCTTGCAAGCGCACTGCCTTATAGTCGCGCCACTCACACGGAAGTCCCTGTTCTGTTCGGAGTCGCACTTTACCGCCATCTATGCTGACTTGTGCGATCGCACCTTTAGCTTGCAAGACGGAAAATTCTTGGCGCTGCACTTGCCTGTGTTGACTGCTATGACTGACATAGACTCCTGTGAGGGTGGCTAGGTCAACAGAGGCATTTTGGTACGACTCAGAAGCCGAAAGTAAAAAACAGCATTTTTCTAACAGAGGACTTCTACGGCTGTAAGGCTCGATCCCCAAGCGGTTTGCTTGTTTTTGTGTAATGAAGAGCCGTCCTACACAACTGTTGAGTGTGCGCGATCGCCCTTTAACCGTTTTGGTTACTTTTTGGATAAAAAAAGGGCAACTTTGGGGCTGACATATTCTAACATCTGTTGACGTACTACTTTCTCAAGCCTTTCTAAGGTAGCTATTTCTGCTGAATCTGTATTTTTGTAAAGGATTTGCGCTATTTCTTGAATACAAGCTGATAAGCGTAATTGTTCTTCGGGAGTTATGCTCATTTTTTTCCCTGATCTACTGTTTTGATTTTAGCTGCTGGCAGTCTATTTGCAAAATCGGGATGCTCCCTCTAAGTTTCTCACAGGCCGCAGCAAAACTTTACCGTCATTACCACTTATAGCTACTTGCTTTCCATCCAGGCTAAAACTTACAGAGCTCGAAGTTTCTTGATAATAAAACAAGCGATCGCCTTTCTCATTACCTTATTTTAGAAGAATTTGGGAATTTGCGATCGCATACTCTATCCATAAGGGTTTGAGAGTAAATAAACTTTCATCCTCTACTATCTTTTTTAATAAATACCGTCTATTTAAAGACCGTAAACCATCAGCAATATCGGTTATAGGCGAAGATAAACACGACTTCAAATCATCTATAGAAAATGCTTGTTTTGGCTGAGTGAGTGCAAAAATAATTTGTTGTTCTATTGGCGACAGTTCGATAAATTTTTGATTAAAAACCGACTTTAAATCCTCATTCAATAATGTGCTATTTTCATTAAGAAAACTGCTAACTTTGCCTGAAAATACGTCTTTAATTAAAGTTCCAATATGATGTAAATATAAAGGATTACCATCGTATAAATCAATTAATTTCGACCAATATTCTCGGTCTGTTAATTTGAAATTGCTCAAAAACTCTACATCATTTAAGCCGTTTAATTCTAATGTTTTAATCAGATCTAAATCATTATCTAAAGATACCATTTCTCGACATTTTTCTTGACTTATCAAAATTAAACTGCTTTGATGTTCAATTTGAGTTGTTATTTCAAATAAAGTTTTGTAATCACCATATTCTGGCTGATATTGTCCTGCTAGTTGACCCTTAATAAAAATATTTTCCAGATTGTCCAGAACAATTAAACATTTTTTCTGACGGAATATTTCAAATAACTTAGTTAATCGATCTTCGATATTTGTCAAACTTTTATTTTCATCGGATAAACGATTTAAAATATTAGTTAGTAAATCATTTAATGATTTAGGAAATTTGAGGCTTCTCCAAATAATCACTTCAAATTGTTGACTGTTTAAATCAATAAATCTTTTAACTAGAGTAGTTTTGCCAATTCCGGTTAATCCTAATACAGCAATTAAAGGAATATTTTGAGTAAGTATCCATTCTGAAAGGGTAGCGAGGTCGGAAGCGCGATCGTAAAATTTAGTAATTCTGGGTGCAATTGATAAATCTTGGTAATTAGATAGAGGATTAATTTCTGCTTCTGAAGTATCATTATTATGTTCGGATTTAGAAGTATTTGAATAAATATTAAAATTATGATTGCCTACAACATTAACATCATTTGCCTTAACAACCTGTGAGCCAATATATTCCATTCTTGCTGCCTCTATTGTGCTGAGAAAAGTTGATTGATTAACAGCTTTTTTTTGTAATCCTAATTGTGTTGAGATGATTTTGTAAAGTTTGGCGGCTATGTCAGCAACATATTTCTCATTATACCCATGATTTTTTCCAATATCACCATAAGTTTGGTCTTGGCAGATTCCTTCTATTGCTTTCTTTTGAATATCGCTCAAGTGTTTACCTGTTTCCGCAAAGACCAAGCGATCGACTGTTTCCTTAATATCCATAGATTGCATATTATAATCATTATGAGAAGGATTATTTAACGGTAGGTCTACTATATTAGATTTGATCCAGATTTGTCAATATTTTTCCAGATTTTCCCATATTTTTCTATATTAGCATTCCCTAGAAAAATCTAGAAAAATCTGGACACATATCAAATTAGCCTAGCTACGATTAGATTATTGTTTCTCTCTCCTAATAGGAGGAAAAGATCATGAGTTCCAAAAAAGACGACCACATATTGGAGCAAATGCGTCACAATGCTCACTTGGCACACGCTGGCCATCAGCTTAAACATCAAATGCAGCATACGCAGCAGCAATTTTCTGCTCCTAAGTTATCGGTGACACTAAATCAAATGCCTTCAGTATCTTTAAAACCTCTTATGGGAGGTTTCGGTGGGTCTGGCGGTTGCTAAACCACACAATATGATGTTTGCCTGAATGCTTTTCTTGTAGGGAGTTTGTCTACTAAGTCTCTACAAGATTGCATCACATTAATTAAACGGACATCATATTAGATATCATCAAAGCTAAATAAGAGTGATAGATTAACTTCACTCTTATTTTTTTGTCAGCGCGTAAGTCCCGATCGGGAGCATCCCGATTTTGTAGGATATATTTGCAAATTCGGGATGCTCCCCATTAAAACGATCATTCAAAAAACCCTTTTTGTTGTAGTCGGAGGGATTGCTACTCGGCTCTATATGCCTGAAAGAATGACCGATGACGTGGCTATTTTAGTATTAACTCAAGATGCTGCTAATCTTTATCGAGAATTAGAGCAAGCTGGTAGCACGAGAACGGGAGAACTTAGCATTGGTGGCAGCACTTGGGAATTGCCTGATGGTACTTATTTGGATGTAATTGAATCAAGAGATTCTTGGGTAAGAGAGGCAATTACAAATCCAAATAAAGCACCCGATGGATTGCCAATTATCGGATTGCCTTATCTGGTCTTGATGAAACTACAAGCTAGTCGCGGTATTGATATAGGAGATTTAACGCGGATGTTGGGAGGGGCTGACGAAACTGCTTTGCGGTTGGTAAGAAGGGCTGTACAAGATTTCCTGCCTGATGCTGTGGAAGATTTAGAAAGTTTAATTGTTTTGGGAAAGCTAGAAAGGAGTGAGTAATAATGGGACACAGGGACACCCCCTGACCCCCCCGAAGGCAGGGTGGATTAATTGTCGCAGGAGCAAGGTATTATAGTATTTGCGATCGGGTCAGACCCGATCGCAAATACTAGGATACATTTAAGTAGATGAGTGGGAAAATACATAAGTATGTCATTGTTCGTTAAACGTCGCAATTCGCTTAAGGTTCTAGCCGCTTTACATTCGGTTACACAGCAAGGTTTATTTGCGCCTACCTACTTATCCTCTGACAATAAATCCACCCTGCTTTACTACTCGTGAAACATACTTAGTCTGGTCAGATTCTGACTTTTTCAAGCCTAGGCCTTTAGATGTGCGCTTCCTGATGTAATTCTTTATTCTTGCGTCGCACGTACACGAACAGATCCACTAAACTCAGGCCTGTTTCTTTGCATATTTATTACCTTTACCGGATATATACCCATTCTTTTGGATATACATTGTTCTTTAGGGCTAGCCTGTAAATCTTCTATTTTTACGTCTATTCCGCCCACCCTGTCGGTGAGATAAAGCAATTTTAGGTTACCCACTAAGTTATCAGTTGTCTGGAAGCAAAGCGTTGTATTCCTCATATCTTTTGGCATTAAGTTCAATGTCTCTTGAGGACCGAGAGTCTTCTCTCCTAATAAAATCGTTTCTGCTAAGGCTGTACCAACGAAACCCAAAGAGATACCAGCCGCAGCGATTAAAACCGCTGGTAGTTTTTTGACAATGCTCATACGACAATACCTCGTTTGTTGAAATTTACGTTGATTAGTGTTTTTTTCTTCCCACATCTTTTAGACGTTTTCCCACCCCAATTGGGGAATTTTTCGAGTTACGAGCATTATTTTATCTCCAAAAATCCACCCTCAACCCCTAGAACCCTTCCCCTTCTTACCTTTCAACCGCAGCAAACTCTTCTCAACCTCCCCACGCGCTGGATACAATAACTGCTGACTCAAAGCAATTTCATAAGCCTGTATCGCCCCCAACTTATCCCTCAACCCCACGCAAGCTCTCCCTAACCAGTAGTCAGCCATAGCCCCGTTAAACGCTCTCAATTCCTGACATCCCTCACCGGCAACTTTCCACCAGCGCTGACTAGCCCCAACATCCCCCAGCACCTGGTAACTCTCCGCCAGCCACAACGCCGTCGGCACGAATTGCAGAGAAATTCCCGCTGGTAACAACTTCCATCCTTTCTCCAACGCCTCCACCGCTTCTTGATGTTTAAGCGCCAAAGCCAACACCCGCCCATGACGAAACCAAGTATCAACTAACTGCGGCTGAAGTTTTGTGCCCTGCTCAGAAACACTACATCCTCGTTCAATCTCTTTGAAGTGTTCCACCAACACCCGCCCCGCAGTCGCCCAAACACTCCAACGTTCAGGAAATCGTTTCAGCATCTGTTCTACCACAAAACGCAATTCTTCCCAGCGTTTGGCAGCCGGTAAAATTTCACACAAGACCTGATAAATTGCACAATTATCGGGATACAGTTGATAAGCATTCGCCATCATCTGTGCTGCTTTTTGATATTCTCCCGTGTCGTATAAGCACCGGCCATAGTAATACCAACCATAAGGATAATTGGGGTGTTCGGTGGTAAACTCTGCTAATACCTCCACACCTTGCCGCCAATCGCCTCGGAAAATGTGATAATAGCCCAGAGAATTGTGAGCCTCAGCCCCATGAGGAGTTTGTAGCAGTAAAGAGGTAATCATCTTTTTCGTCAGTTTCCCCTCTTCACCAGAAACTAATCTCATCTGAAGACGTTGCTCAATTTGTCGTTGCAGTACCCTAAAATCATTCGGAAATAGAGCTATAAGCTTGCTCAACTGCTCTGTTGCGGCGCTCATATCCCCCACCGCCAGATTCGCATCTTGGCTGTAAACCAACGCCACAACATCATCTGGGTTGATTGCCAAAATTTGCTCAACAGCACTGAGCACGCCAAGATGATTTTCTATCTGCTGATACACCTGTGCCAAAGCCAGCCAGTGAACGACTTTTTCAGGTTCTAAATGAGTTGCTAAATTAAAGGCAATAATTGCTTTGTCACTCTCACCCCGACAAACTGCAATCAATCCCTTGATATGATGCTGAGTCGCTTCGTTTTCGTAACACGACAAGGCTTTTTCATAGACTTCTATTGCCTCTTTTTCTCGTTTCATTAGCTGCAATAGTTTCCCTAGTTGCAGCCGCACACCCATTAATTGCGCTTGTCGCTCAATCACTTGATGATATTCGGCAACCGCTTGTTGCCAGTCTCCCATCTGGTAAAGCAAATTAGCTAGTTCTAACCTTTTTTTCCATCCTTGGGGATATTTCTGAA
Organism: Microcoleus sp. T3_B1; assembly: GCF_036700445.1. Taxonomy (NCBI): domain Bacteria; kingdom Bacillati; phylum Cyanobacteriota; class Cyanophyceae; order Oscillatoriales; family Microcoleaceae; genus Microcoleus; species Microcoleus sp. T3_B1. Next base: position 59,381 of record NZ_JAUBOX010000033.1, on the reverse strand, counting down.
CATACTTACTTAAAGAGTTCAATTTCTGCTCTTGTCTAATTGGCTTTTCTTCTAAGAAAAAGTGAACATTCATCTCTAGCCCAGAAGATTGGCAGAACTGCACCAATGATGTGGCAAAGTGTCCAGACATAATTTAGACTGGCTATAGATAAGGGGAAATAGAATAATTTACCTTGATCAGATTATGTCTTAGTTACTCAAACTGAACAAGCCAAAAAAGATTAATTATTATTAAGAAAAATTAATGTAATCGCGTCAATCAATGGCTCTCTCGTAAACAAAAAGCGATATCTACAACGGGCGTTGCCTACGCACTCCGAAAAAAAGCGATCGCGCCCTTCGTCGAGTGGGCAAGATCGCTTTTTCTTCAAGTTTTTGAACACTGAAATGGAGCAGCACTAAGTTGGTAATGTCCCCAAAGCCAAAGAGATTTCACTCTCACGCATTATGGATTATTTTACCTTTACATTTTTCTGGCTTCATCAAATATATTGTTTAGCTCATCGGAGTCCTTACGGTTGGCAGATTCCACTGTATCGTCTGCCCAAATTGTTAGCATTCTAAAACATAGCTTAACTGATAACACTTTTTGAGTGTTGCAGTAATCAAATAATCTTGTCTTCCTGTCTGCTGGATTCTTCCATATCTCATCAAATGCTTTGAACGTGGCATATCCCCCAGGTACTCTACTCAGCATATCCCTGAACTGACCAGCAATTAAATAAGTATCTGGTGTTAAATTTAACTGCCTAGATGGAATACTTTCCACAGGAAGTTTTACTGTGTCTGACTGAAACTTTTCAGAGGTAATCGAGTTGGTAGCAGCAAAACTGCTTATGGATGTAGATGACCACAGGAGACTTGCCACAAGTGCGATCTGGATTTTGCGGGATGTACTCATTTTTTGTTAAGAAGGATGTAACTAAGGCCTGGACTCTAAGCGGTTTTATCTGACCGCTTATTTATTAGTTAGACGTTTTCCCACCCCAATTTGGGAATTTTTCGAGTTACGAGCAAATTTTCTCCCCAAAAATCCCCCCTCAACCCCTATAACCCTTGCTCCTCTTACCGTTGAGCCGCTGCAATATCGTCTCAACTTCCCCACAGGCGGGATAAACAACGGCTGACTCAACGCACTTTCATCTCCAGACTGGAAGGGTAGTAGAGATGTAGGAATGATGGGTTGACACTCCCCGGCCTTGAAGGCGCGGGGATTCTTGGATCATCCAGTCGATTTGCTTGTTGATGTCACCACCAGCGAGTAGAGATCGGTCTGTCCCCCAGCGTGAATTCCGGCGTGCCCCGCCGTATTTAAATTAAATTTTGCCTGCTTTAACCCTTTCGCCAAAATGTTCAACGCAGCATTGTGGTCGCGATCCAATATCGTACCGCAACCACAAATATGGGTTCGAGTTGACAGGGTTTTCTTGACTAGATTGCCGCAATTTGAACAGTTCTGAGAGGTGTACTGTGGTGGAACAGCAATGACTGTTTTGCTGTACACTTTCCCGAAATATTCCAAATAATGATCAAGTTAGTGACCAGGCTGCATCGCTGATTGATTTAGCGAGCTTGTGGTTTTTAACCATATTCCGAACCTGAAGGTCTTCGTAGGCTACAAAATCGTTAGATTTTACCGCGCCGGGCGTCGTCTTTATGGCGAAGTCTTTACGCTGCCTGCTGACTTTCCGGTGTTTTCTTCCTAACTTGTTGATCGCCTTTTTCCGGTTCTTGGAACCTTTCTTTTTCCGAGAAACTCGCTTCTGCAATCTCTTCAAAGCTTTTTCACTCTTTCGGAGGTAGCGAGGATTAGGAACTGTTTCGCCGTCGCTATCAGTATAAAAGTGGTTCAATCCCACGTCTATTCCAATAACCTTACCAGTCGGAACAAGTTCCTCTTTCCGCTCCACGTTGATACAGAATTGGGCGTGGTAGCCATCGGCACGGCGCACAATCCTAATTCGTTTAATCTCATCAGGCGCATAAAAATGCAAATCCCGACTACCGATTAACTTGAATCTCCCAGCAGCAAATCCATCTTTAAATGTTAGGCATCTTTTGTCACTAGAAAGCGACCAACCGGACTGCTTGTACTCAACAGAGCGAGTATGTTTCTTGAACTGCGGGTATCCTTTTTTTCCTGGCTTCTTAGCTTTGCAGTTAGCAAAGAAACGCTGGATAGCAAAAATGGCACGTTCGGCGGAAGCCTGACGTGCCGTCGAATTAAGCTTGCCTGCCCATTCAAACTCTTTTGCCATAACGGCGCATTGTTTGTACAGGTCTACTAGCTTAATCCCTTGATTATCTATCCAATGTCTAAGAGTTTTGTTTCGCACAAATTGAGCCGTCCGAATCATGTTGTCGATGATTCGATACTGCTCCGCTTTGCCCTTCAACTTAAACTCTAATACTATCATTTCAATAGTCTACCACTATTACAGAAACTTTGATTTGCAAGTCTGTATCTTTAACGAATCTTCACAGTCTCTGTAATTAAAGCCGTCCTATAAGGACGGGGCTTTAGACCCAATTTCTTGGTAAAGTTTCCAGACATAGTACGGTGACTTGATAGCTAATTTCTTCATCCTGGCTTTTTGGGGGAATTAGTGATTCCCAATTGCATTGGGGTTGAGACTTTTCTGGCAAAGGAATTACCAACTTTAAGGCGGGCGAGGAAGAATTTAGAGGAGTATCATCTTCACCGGCCAGATATTTGGTTAAATGCCTTCGCAGAATTAGGCAGGCTTTGCTCACGCATTTGCGGACGTTTTCTTCAGAGCATAGAAATAGCTTGGCAATATCTTGATAAGATTTATTTTGGTAGTGGTATAAGACAAAAGTATCGCGGATTCTGGGAGGCAAGGAGTCAATTTTGTGGTGGATATATGCCTCCCATTCTAGGTTCATAATATTAGGTTCAGTAAATCCTAAGTTAGAATAAAGTGCGGGATAATCTTCAAGTTTAATCTCGTCTATGTTTTCAATTATTAATGTTTCTCGTTTTCGTTTTCGATGGAAATCTATGCAGAAGTTATAGAGAAGTTGAGTTAACCAAGCTTTAGGACATTTAATTTGAATTCCATAGTTTTGCCATTCTGTCCAGGCTTTAAGCATTGCCTGACTCAATACTTCTTCGGCATCGAGTGGGTTTGAGTTCATCCACTTGAAACAGCAATGGGAAAGATAATCTTGATGCGCCTGCCATTCTTCCCAAAAAATTGTATTTTTATCTTCAGTTTCATCCCACAGGATTGATGCCGCCACTGATTGAGAAGATGACCTGATTTTCTGAGTTCTCTGGCTATTGCTTTCCATTTACAGGAGATTCCACATTTATGAAGTACACCAGCCTATCGTGAGCTTCCCCATAGGGATACTCCAAGATCCCGTTGGTGTCAACAATCGCCTGAAAGCCTGTGATAAATCTCGTTTTTACCTGAGTCCAGATCCCCCTAAATCCCCCTTAAGAAGCAGGACAGTTTCATTCTCGGTAGGGGCCGTGCTACCCCTACTCCCCGTGCCGGCCCTCTTGGTCTGATCTGCCGATCAAATCCTCTAGGTCGGGGGTAGGCATTCTTGGCACTACAAGAGTCAAAATTCATGTTTTTGGTGAGAATGAAACAGCCCTGCCTTAAGAAGGAGAGTAGGGGTTGACTTTGAGTAAGTTATTGTCCCCCCCTCTTCTTATCCCGAACTCAGGTTAATTAAGATTTAGCCATTTTTGAGCGTTAAGCCGCTGGACGACGCCAAACACCATGAGGTCTAGTGTTACCTTGCGCTCATCTATCAAAAAAGGCTCTAAAGTGCTGGTTTTGGTCTTATTTTCCGCGCAGGAAAAGGCTCTTTGACTTTGAATATTTTCTTGAGGAAAATACAGGTTAAATTGGCGCTCTCCTTCTTGGAATTTACCAATTACCTGCCAGCAATCCCCGGCGGAACTCATCCCAAAAACGGGAAATTTTTGCTTGGTAAAACTCACCTCTAAATCCTTAACGCCCTGCTTAGTCAAAGCAGTTTGCAAAGCGGGCAAATAATCTTGTTGAATAAATTCCGCAAAGGGCTTGTCTTCAACAGCAGGTGCTTTTTCCTTTTTAGCTTTAGCTGGGGGCTTGTCGCCTTCGGCCTTGGCTGCGGGCTTTTTAGCAGCCGGCTGAGGCTTGTCAGTGCTGGGAAAGTCGCTTGTCTCGGCTGTGTCGGAACTCGGGGCGTGATCGATCGACGCACTGGGAGTTTCCGATTCGCCAGCGGTAGGATTTTTCGGTTCTTCTGACATTAACGCTTCCTGGTAAAAGTGATTGGGTAAGGAGTTGGGAGTTGAGCAAGCGGGCGCTCGACTTTCTTGATGGCACACATTTTATCGAAAACCAACCTGAGAGAATGGCTAGTCAAAAAAATTTGAACTGAAAACACTCTCACAGGGCGATCGCCAGCAAACATCACAACTCCTTTGGTTATTCTAAATCTCAGCGACAGCTCGTTCAATCAAACGGCGGGCGAGAGTTTGAACACCGGTGTGTTCGTAGTAGTTGGTAGTCATGTCGAGGAATGCGCCCACGTAGTCCACCTTGTCTGCTGAAATATCTACAAAATTCTGCAAGTGGCCGAGTACGTTTTGGGGAGTCAAACCTCGATCGCTCACAAAAGAGCTCATCCAGCCAGAAACCGAGTTAAAGCTTTCGCCGATAAAGCCCAACTGGCCTGCGGGAGAGCCCCCTGGAATCATGCCGCCGATCGACTTAAAGGCCGAATTATCTTGCAAATCGTTCGGGGAGAGCCTCTGAATCCAAGACTGAGTTGCCATGATAAAGTCTGGGCCCAGAGGAATCAAACCATCGAAACAAACCAAAGCAGCCATCCGCATCAGGGATTCGCCGCCGTAGTCACCCAAGGATGCGGCAAAATCGCCGATGCTGTCGCCGGGAATGCCGTTGATTTGGCAAAAAGCGAGCAACTCAGTGACTAACTTCAGAGAAAGGTCGATCGTTTGAGCTTTTTCCGGCTTGGGAGTGAGATTGCCGAGCATGGACAAAAACGGCACATTTTGGGAGACTTTGTTAGCGAGGGCGGCAGTGCCCAAAGCCTTGTCGGCACTGTCGATCGTTTGGTAGAGCCAGAGAGCGCGCTGGTAGCCCTCAGATTTATCGTTGTACAGGTAGATGGCGCGCTCGCCAATTTGCTGGATCAGTTCTTCGTCTGTTTCGCCAGTAACGGTGCGAATGGTATTTTCAAAGCCAACTAAATTGTTCCACTCACCGGGAACCACAAAGTCAAGCGCTCGCAGGGCTTTGACAGTCATGTTGTCTTGAGGCAGTTGATCGACTAATTCAAAGACTGTTTTGCTCACAAAAAACTCCTTATGCTGGAACGAAAATCAAAGGTATTACTTTTGGCAGATGGCAAAAACTTCAAACTCTCTTTGTGGCAAATTTAGTTTTGATAGCGCCCGACTCAAGTCTGGCGCGGAGTTTGACAAGAGACATTGCTACTTGACGCGGGCGAGGCCGCCGAGGTTAAATTTTGACAGCCAAGCTTCGCGATCGCTGGCGGTAAAAGAGGGATTGCGGGATTGAACTTTCACCTGATAGCGATTTGCTACTAAAACAGCGGTGATATTAGCACCCTGATTAATGGCGGGATAGCCGGCAATTTGCTTGGTACTTTGTTGGAATTTTGCACCGGCGTTGGGGTTGCCGGCGATGTCGTTAATCGAGAGCACCGCGACATTTTTACCGTCTTTGTTCAACTTAGCTTCAGCAAAACCGGATTTTTCTTGAGCAAAAACGCGATCGAATCCACCGCCAGAAGACGGGAAGTATTTATTTAACTTACCGCCTGCAACTGCCTTCTTGGGCAGGTTTTGATTACTAGCACTTGATTTATCAGCAGTTGTCTGCTGTGCTTTACCAGGTTTTTGGGTGCTTTCCTGCTGAGCTTTGTCCCAGCGTGATTCGGTTTGGGTTTGACCGCAGGCGGTCACTAACAGCAGTACCGAGATCAGGAATGGAGCTAAAATTCTGCGTGCGGGGGAAAATTGCATCGCTGTCTCCTCATTAGTAGGTTTCCATAACAATTGTGGCTCAGAATTTGGCAATTTGTGTTCCCCGATCGGATGATTTGTCTTCTTTGCAAAAAAATCCTCTACCTGCAGGCAGAGGATTTTTTTGCAATTACGAGTTTTGAAGGAAGAAAACTGAAAGATTGCTCCACAGATAAAGTCTGGGGATGGGGGTAAAGAAACTAAGTTTTCTGATCGCCAGCAATCTCAAAACAATTTTTGCTGATTTTCCCTAGATTTATCTAGAAATTTCAGAGCAATTGTTCGTCCATCGTCTTACTTGGGCTTTCCCACTTAGGTCTTACTTTAGGGGTAAGGATCAGGCGTCGCTTTCAATGTAGATAAACAACAAACCCATTACCACAACCGGCATCACCCAGGTAATTAGGGGAATCAAAATCCAAGGCAAGAAAGAGGCAGCGTAGGAACCTGTCATATCAAATTCTCCAAACTAAAGTTAGTGTGTTCCAACAGGGATATTTGGGAGTCGAGTCTAATTGTTGACTAAACCCCGGAAAATGGCATCAACGCCGTTAAAGTTTTCGAGTAAGAAGTAGGCAACAAAGACACCACCCATTCCACCAATGAAGAAACCACCGGTAAACTGGCTCCACCCTTCAGCATTTCTGAGGGCATCAGGGGTCATGGGATTAGCGCTAGGGTAGCTGGTGTTGTCTTGTTTGAAAGAGACTAAACCGTAAGCAGACATACCTAGTGTGCCAAGCAGAACTAAGACGAGGGCTGTATATAATCCTCCGAGATTAGCTGCTTCTGGATAATCCCGCAGGGGTCCGAAGACGATTTCGGGACCGACGAGGAAATAACCGTGTGCCAAACCAATTTCTAGGCCTCGAATTAGGGGCGAGAGTCCTTTGCGGTAGACGGGCAAGTTCCCAATGAATGCTTTTGTGAAATCAGAAGCACTGATGGGAGTTGCGAGATGACCCGTGAAGGGGTCGCCGTTAAAGGGTTTAATCAGCTCTGCATCTCTGGGATCGGCCATATTCTCTTTTTCCTCGCTGTGCGTAAAAGTTGAGGCGTTCAAGTCATATTTTACGCAGGGACGTGTTTCCTATTTGCATAATTGGCAGCGAGCTTTAGAAAAGTTCACTATTCTTTAGTTTTTGGAAGAATTTTTCTTTTGCCTCTTATACCAGAAAGCGAGTCGATCGGGCGACACTCCCAGGAAATAAGCGATAATTACTATTTGATTAATCGCGGTAGTTTTGATCACCCCAAGCTGCTGCCAGCGACGGGCGGATGTCAGCACTGGCTGGGGTACTATTTCAATGCGGCCTTGTTTTTTCAACCGCCGCACGAATTCAAAGTCTTCCATCAGGGGCAAGTCTGGAAAACCGCCGATTTTGTCAAAGGTAACTGCGTTGAGGAAAATGGCTTGATCGCCGTAGGGCATTTGCAGAAAGTTCGATCGCCAGTTTACCCCTGTTTCTACCAGCCGGAGGCTGAGCCTGCGGGCGTCAATCTTGAGTTCAAAGGCCCCCGCTACTGCCGACGGGTTAGCTAGTACCCGACGCGCGCAAGAGTCGTACCCGCGAGGCAAAAGAGTGTCTGCGTGGAGAAACAGCAGGATCTCTCCAGTAGCTGCGGTGGCACCTGCATTCATTTGGGTGGCGCGGCCTGGGGCGGTGCAGATAACTCGGACGCCCAAAGATTTTGCTATATCTGTAGTACCGTCGCTGCTGCCGCCGTCGGCGACAATTATTTCGACATTTTTGGCCTCAAGGGCGGTGGAGATGACTGAGGCAATTGTAGGTGCTTCGTTTAAGACTGGAACGATCAGGGAAATTTTGAGATTGGGATTTTCTGGCGACAACATACAGAATTAAGCAGCCCGTGAGAGAGAGCGGGTTTTGTACAAAGCTGATTTTGCCCATTTCTGACCCCGGGCTCGCCCCTACATTTTGCCTTAACGTGAGAGTTTGGTAAAAAACAAAGCTATTAGTTGCTCATTTTTTACACCTGGCCCGCGCCTACATTGGGCTTTCATCTGGCGGGGCGGGTTTTGTACAAAGCGGAGCTGTTTGTTGCTAATTTTGTTGGTAATTTTTTGCTTTTTCTCGCGCCTGGGACTATTGTCCCAAGCGCTGTCTAACTGCTACTGAGATTCAGCATTTGGTTAGACAAATACAATTACTATATTATGACGTTCTGGTTTCACAATCAAGTATTTTTCTCAAATTATATATGACAATTTCTAATAACTTAGAACTGTTAAATAGAGTTTAGTTATTTCAACATATTAATATCTAAACCGAGGAGATCTTCTGGTCGATCGATATCTGCAAGAGTGGGAAGATAAGCAATATTGAGATCGAGCTTTTGGGCGATCGCCCGCGTACAAGCCAATACTTGACTGGTTCCCCAGTGAATGCCACCGAACAATTCCGGTATCGATCGCCGCAGCCCGATCAGATAATAACCTCCGTCTTTTGCCGGGCCCAAAACTAAATCGTGCTGACTCAATTCCTCAAAAGCTTGTGCCATGATTTCTGCTTTCAAACCCGGACAATCAGTGCCGATAATTGCAGTTTTATCCACCCCTGAATTAAAAGAGTTTTGAAAAGCTGCTGTCATTCTTGCGCCCAAATCGCCGTCTATTTGATTTTGACAAATAATATCAGTTCCCAACCACTCTTGCATCAGTTGTTGGCTGCCGCCGGTTCGGTGAATTTCTACCGATAATTGGCGGAATTTTTGGAGAGAGAGCGCGCAGGCGATCGTCCGTTGGGCCATCAAGCGGTGAAGGTTGGCAGCGCCTGTTTTTCCCAGCACCGGAATTAGTCGAGTTTTGGTTGTTCCCGGTTCGGGATAGCGGGTGAAAACAATCAGTTTTTCTAAAATCATCGATTGTCCATAATTTTTAAAGAAATGACCTAATGCAGTGCTGGACGCACGCGGGGCTAAAAACCCGGTTTCTGTGGCGAGCATCCGCAATTTTTCGGAGAAACCGGTTTTTTCGCGTCCATGATTACTAATTTAATCCGTGGATTCAACCCATCCTAAAATACTGTCAACTGTCAACTGACAACTGTCAACTGTCAACCGTTAGCTCATTTCTAGCATTCGTTGGATCGGCTGCAAAGCTGCTAGTTGAATATCTAGGGGCATGGTAATTTCAGGGGTTTGATTTTTCATAGCTAGATACAATTTTTCCAAGGTATTTAATCTCATGTGCGGGCATTCGTTGCAAGCACAACTATTATTGTTGGGAGGAGCGGGGATGAAGCGTTTGTGCGGAGCTTGCTTTTGCATTTGGTGAATGATTCCCGGTTCAGTCGCGACAATAAAAGCTTGGCTGGAACTGGCTTGAGAATATTTGAGCAAAGCGGTGGTGGAGCCGATGTAATTGGCGTGGCGCAGCACGGGAGGTTCGCATTCTGGGTGGGCAATTATTTCGGCTTCGGGATTTTCGATTTTGAGTTGAACTATCTTTTTTTCTGAGAAGTTTTCGTGGACGATGCAGGCTCCTTGCCAGATTTCCATGTTTCTGCCGGTTTGTTCCATGACGTAGCGGCCGAGATTGCGATCGGGCCCAAAAATTATCGGCTGATTTTCGGGAATTTGGTTGACAATTTTAACCGCGTTAGAACTGGTGCAAATTATATCGCTCATTGCCTTAATTGCGGCGGTACAATTAATGTAGGAAATTACTAAATGTCCTGGTCGATCGGCTTTGAAAGCTGCAAAGGCTTCGGGAGGGCAACTGTCGGCGAGGGAACACCCAGCATTTAAGTCGGGCAACAATACTAATTTGTCGGGATTGAGAATTTTTGCGGTTTCAGCCATGAAATGAACTCCGGCAAAAACTATGACATCGGCGCTGGTGTTGGCGGCTTTGCGGGCAAGTTCTAGGGAGTCGCCAATGAAGTCTGCGATGTCTTGAATCTCGGAGTCTTGGTAATAGTGGGCGAGAATGACGGCGTTTAACTCTTGTTTGAGGGCGTTAATGGCTGCAAACAAGTCGTGGGGCAGTCGGGTTTGAGTAAAGTTCGGAGCAGGTGCGGTGGTAAACACAGTTAGAATATTCCGGGGAAGGTGCGGGCTGGACTCAAGTGTATTTTGAATTATAGTTGAATTCACCAAAAACGGTGGGCAGTTGGGCCAGAGGTAGAAAATTTGCCATAGGTTAACCGACTGACTGGCAATGGGAGCAAGATTTTGCGATCCAAGGGTGGACTCAGCTAAGTTTTTACCTGACTCTAATTAGACTGAAAGCTTTATCCCGCAAGATATTCACAGGTAAATGACTACCTTGAGCCACGAGTATTTTGAGTAGCCTCTATTGACATCCTTTATTTACATCGTTTACTGTAATCAGTATACGATGTAAAGTGGTTGGTTTTATACATCTATGTACTTTGAAGACGATCGCCAGTGGGAGGGAACTGCTGAGTTTCTGACAAAAGAACTAAAACGACGGATTGAGCAGCTTGGGCTATCTGTGGAACCACCAGCCTTACGAACTGTGCGATCGTGGAGATCCAAGCAACTCCTGTCACAGCCGAAAGGTCAAGAATTTCGGTTTCGGCAGATTTTAGAAGGACTGGCAACAGCACTTTTGCTCAAGAAAGGCTGGACACTGGCCGCGATCGCGCAAGTTTTACCCTCATTCCCCGACGCAACATTGGAGCAACAAATTCTTGCCGAGGCTGATCGTCAAGACCCAACCTGGTTGCCACAAATGCAAACAACGACATTGCCATTACCCACAGGACACGCCAGCACGATCGATCTGGCTGAAGATACTGTTATATTGCTGGCCCAGGGAATTCTGCGACAATACACAAGAATTCTCAATCGAGACATCGTTCGCCAAGACGATGATAGTATGCCATCGGAACTTTATCGGGCTATGTGCAAGTTGGGCAGGCTGTATATCGAATCCGGACAAAGCGATCGCGCCGCTTGCGTGCATACGGTTTTGGAACGTGCTAGATATCCCCTCAATAAGTGGGAATTAGATATTTTTTGTCACGCCGATTTTGACTCTGGTCAAGTAATTCTCATCGATCCAGACTTGCGAGTGCCAACCCCAGATTGTGCAGTAATTGCCAACAGTAAAGGCACTTTTGGCGAAGATAATATCATCGAACACCGCCTGTACCAACGGTTGCGCGACGCAACTGAACGATTGGGAATTCGCCGCCAGCACAAAGCTTATACGGCTTTGCGATCGCTATTTGGCCGCCGATCGCTCATCGGAGAACACCAACTCTTAGAGTATTTACGTGATAACGATTTAACCCCTTTACAGGGAATGATTGTTGACACCTTTTTTGATAGCGTGCCGGATGTCTGGTTAATTGACGGACACGCTCATCGCTGCGCGTATTGCGGTACGCTGATGCGCCCCTATCCCAATAAAGAACTTTTTCCCGATGGGCGATGTCCGATTCGCCAATGCCTCGGTCACAACTCCTCAACAGCAAAAGTTTCGGAGAAATTAGACCCAAACCAAGACCGATTGCTGATTGCCCAACCGCAAATTTTAACCTATTGGACTGGGCCGGCGATCGACGAATTAGCAATTTTTAAGGCTGCCATAAAAAACGGACTAGATGCCGAACTTTACCCAGAATCAGACCTATGCGATGTAGCAATTAACGGTCGCAATATTGGTATTGATGCTAAGTCATACACCAGTCCTGTCTCCCTTGCTTTGCGCCTCAACCGCACTGGCATCGGAGGGCTGATTCACTACCGCCGCCGCATCATTGCCGTCAGCGACCAATTAATTGAGGAGCGGCCCGATTACCTCTCTACTTTCCAGTCAGCGATCGATAAAAAAGGCGATCCTGCTACTCTCGAAATTCTGTCTGTTTCACAAGTCATACAGTTGTTAAAGAAAATCAAATATGAGAATTAAACCAGATTTCTGGACGGGAATAGATCGCATTTGCTGGCTGTGTGTCTTGATGGCAGAATTTATTGAGACTAATTCCCTAGAATATGCCCCTTTAACGATATCGGGAATGGCGAGTATCATCAATGCACCCGCGTTGACAAAAGCCCGCCAAGCCATTTTCAATATGCGCCTGATGTCGCTGGCTTACGTGACAGAACAGTCAGTGAAACACGCCGTTGCTATTTATAACGATCGCCACTACCGCAACAAAACTCAAGGAACCTATAAAATTAACTTAGAAACACTTCACTTTCAACGCACAGACCCCCTAGAAGACCCTTTAATTGCCCAAGCACGTCAAATTCTGGGCCAGCCTTTGGCACACCAATTTTACAGCGCCACCTTTGCCGATCCCCGCCAGCAAATGGCCGTTGCTTTAGGTGAAGAAACAACAGCCGCGAGAGTGCCAATTGGGCCGATCGCAGCCCCACTTGCGCCGCGCCGCACCCATTCCCTCGATCGCCTGCCGAAAGCAAAAATCCGCATTCCCCTTGCGGAACTGTACGAGTTAGCAGTTGAGATGGATGAACGCGAAGCAAATCACCCTGAAAAAAGACGGGGTAGCTGGGTACAACGGTTTGAACATTTTGCAATTAAAGTGCCAGAAATTGGTCAGGGTTTGCGGGAAGAAACAGTCATCGAATTAGAAGGCATCAAGCACTTAATTGGACTGCCTGGATCGGGCAAAACAACTTTGCTCGTATTGATAGCTGTATGGTTGGGAAAACGCGGTTATAAAGCGATGTTTGTGTTTCCCTCTATTGAAGTTGCCAGACAGTACATGGCAGAACTAGCATTTCACGAAATTAAAGTGGGAATGCTAGTCGGTCAAAGCGATGGAACTCGTCGCCGACACGCTAACAATATTGCCGAGGCGATCGCAGCATCAGGGGGAAATGGCGGCTTTGCCTATAGTTTGGAACAGGCAGAAGTTTTTGGCTTAAATTGCGTCTTACCTGCGTTTTCTACTGCTGATACTTCGATGTGGGGATTTGGTTATGCACCCTGCAAGGAAATTTTACAAAGCGGTGGCAAAAAAGGGCAAATGAAAAAGTATCTTTGTCCGGTTTGGACGATGTGCGGCCGCCACAAAGCACCCCGCGATTTGCTAGATGCCGATATTTGGGTCGGCCACGTTCTCTCAATGGATACTGAAGTACCACCCCATGCCATTCGCGATCGCATTCGTTATTTTGAATTAATTGCCCGGACATTTGATGTCGTAGTTTTTGACGAAGCAGATATGGTGCAATCAACTCTGGATGCTTACGGTGCGGCAACTTTAAAACTTTCAGGTGCGGCAGATTCTATCCATTTAGTCATTCAAGAACAAATTCACAATCGTTTTGCTCGCGGCGAAAATTATCGATTGTTCGATCGAGATGTAGAACTTTATAGCCGCGATCTAGCAGAATTTGGCAATCACAACACATCGTTAATTACTGCCGTTCAAAATATGCCCTCATCGCCAGTCGGCAAACGCTATGAGAATCAGTTATTAACCGTTCTGAGAATAGTCAGCGATTTGTTGGATGGCTTTGAGAAAACTTCTAAACGCGATCGCCTTGACGAAGATGAAGTCAAACAGGGATTTAGCAAAAGTCGAGCCTTGAAAGAATTCTGGGAAACGGCTGCTTACCATGCTTTTTACGATCGCACGGGCATTGAACCGCACGATCGGCTAAACATGGATCTGTGCGCTCAAAGGCTGGGAATAAACGCCGACACGCTCAAACAGCAATGGGAAACTCAAATTCTTTATTTTCGTCGTTATTTAGCGGAGAATCTGATCGAACGGCGCGATAAAATAGTCAAAAAAATTGCCGAATTGTTTTTGCCTTTGTGTTTTAAGGATGGCACTGCATCAGGCGAAGCTCAGGATACGATTACCTTACTTGTTTGCGTTACTTTCGTGATTTTAGGCTATCAGCGGATCGTACCGCAAACTAGAACAATGGTAGCAGAAGGACTGATTCGGGAACCGATTGTCGAATCAACGGCAACACCGGAACTGCGACAACTGATTCCTGAGAATATTTTGGGGTCTTTTTCGGGCGTGAAATACAGTTGTGAATCGGCACAAACTACTCGCTCTCAAGCCCGAAATGTGGAACTGTCTTATATTATTTTTGTGGGCGCGCCTCGGATGTTAATGCACCGTTTTCATCAGTTATTTGAGGCAGATGGCGAACTGACAGGGCCGGCAGTTTTAATGACTTCAGCTACCTCATTTCTCGAAGCAAGTCCTGCTTATCACATTAACTCTGGGCCGGATTATCTGCTGAAACCGCGGCAAACAGAACACGCTCCCAAAAAGAGCATTTACCGCTTCAAATGGCTGCCAGATCGCGAATCGCGCGATGAACCTCTCCGATATAGCGGTGCAGGCGAACTGCGAGATCGTAATTTAAAAAAAATGGTAGACGCGCTGGTGCAAGGAGGAACCAAGAAATCTGAAATTTACAAATCCATCCTCAACTTTGACGTGCAACATGGTATTTACCGCAAAGCTGCCTTAATTGTTAACAGCTATGAACAAGCTCGGAACGTTAAGAATTTTATCAACGATTACCATCCAGAAATCGGCAAAAGAACCAAAGCAGTTGTTAATTTTCTCAAAAACGGAGAGCAACCCACTGATTTCGTTACCACGGCTCAGTGCGAGGCTTTAGGAGATGATGAAACTTGCGATATTATCATTTTTCCGATGTTGGCAATTGGTAGAGGCGTAAATATTGTTTTCACCAAAGGAGATAGGCAACTCGATGCAGCCATTGGTACAATTTATTTCCTCACCCGTCCCCACCCCACGACTGACGATACGCAACTTTTGTACAGTCTAGCCGGAAAAGCTACCCAAGAATTTGACAGTCGAGTTTTTACTGAATCCGAAGACTTGCCAGCAATTTATAATACTTGGAAACAGTCCCGAAAACTACTCTGGAAAACGGCTAATCGGCTGTTACGCGAACCTCTCATGGCTAGCCGTTTGGGTGAAGATTTATTTAAACCGTTTACGGCAAATCAGATGGTTGGGATTTTGCAAACAATTGGGCGCGGGATGCGAAATGGATGTCCCGTACAAGTTTACTTTGTCGATGCAGCTTGGGCAATTAAATCTACTAAAAATGAACCTGACTCCGGGCGGGACAGTATGCTAGTTCAGATGCGAATTATTTTAGAAGAATGCGTCAAGCATCCCGATCCAGTGATTCGAGAAATTTATCAAGAACTTTACGGTGCATTTCTGGAGCCCCTGCGGCGCATTAATGGCATAGTTTACCCGGAAAGTTTACGCGATTCAGAAGGTTTGACAGAGGAAGAAGACGATTTTAATGATTTTTCGCCTTTATTGGAGATGTAAGCATGAACGACGAAATTTTGGACGAAATTGAATTCGATCGCGACGGCGAAGTAAAGCAGTCCTGGACGCACTCAGACCAAAGAAACCGGGTTTTTTACCGAATCTACGGGCTGTAACGAAATATTTTCGTAAAAAAACCCGGTTTCTGGCCCCCATGCGTCCAGGACTATAAAGGAAACCACTATTATTGGAGATGCAACCATGAACGACGACATTTTTGACGAAATCGAATCCGATGATGACGAAGAAACTGAAGCTACTGTGGTTTCAGACACTCTTTACATTCCTCTTGCGAATAAGAGTCTGAAAGAAATTACCCTAGCTTTTACCGTGCCAGATAATATCGAGCCAGTAACAGTCAAAGGCTTGACACTAGGTTGGACAAAATCTGCTTTACATGAGCTTTCAACTATCCAAAAAGCTGCTTGCAAGGGCGATTCAGCCATCAAAAATCTCCCTTATGCCTCGCTGCGAGGTTTGTTAGAAGTAGGACTTGACAGTGCCGCACGGATTCAGTCAAATGTAGGTTTGAGTAACTATTCGTTGAATTCTAAAAGTGTAAATGAGCCGGAACCATTTGCTTACTTAAATTCCGAAAGTACACAAGATATCCAGAAAGCGTTACGCCCAATTATCAACGAGTGGATAACAAATTTCCTAAAACCTTTTGCTGAAAAAGAAGATGGGCTAGTGGAAGTTATCGACCGTTTGGAAGATTTGCACGATCGAAAGGAGTTGTTAACAATTACTCCGTCTGAGTCTCAAGTTTTACCTTGGAAATGGAATCCAAATACAGGAACTACAAAACACAGCAACAATTATGATTATCGCGTGTTAGTCGATTATGCAGCTCGTGCGATCGCCGGAAAAGAGATTTTTCAGGGGCTAGGAACAATGAAGCGGGTTATTTCCAGCAGTGGTAGCCTCACAACTGGGATGGCAGAATTGATTACCGATCCCATTACTCTACCCGACACTACAGGAACATTCAGTCTGGTGGTACGCTTAGAAGTTGTAACCTATCCTTCTTTGCACCAGCCTTTATTGAAGATAGATGTTTCCAAACGCCGCTGGTTAAGTGGGTTACAACCTGCACGCTATAACTCAGCAAATATTAGCGGCTTTGTCTTTTCTGATGATTATAGCGATCGCACCTTTCGCTACACGGTGCTTTCCGATTCCGAAAAACCTGAGAAAAATCAACCCGACAAAAAGAAAAATTGGTTTTGGGCGATCGATAAAGATTTTGAAGCCTTGCGCGGCAAGCTAAAACTCCCGCTGAAAACCCCTAACGGTCAAAATATTGATGGTTCCCAAATTGCTTTGGGGAAAGCTTCAACGGATAGCTGTAAAGTAGTATTAACTTACCGCAACCGACTGCAAGAAGGAAAACACGGAATTGATGCTGGTGTACCGGAAATTGATAAATTAGAAGCTTTTGAGGCGATAGCCACAATTCTTGAACCTATCGGTTTTAAAGCTTTTGATAATTACTATCCTGTAAAATTTAAGAGAGGTGAAAGCCACAAATTAGATGATACAGCTTCACGCATGATTAATTTGCCTACTCTGTTAGGTGCTGCTTTAGAAGTTCTCGAAAAAGACGACTGCTATGATTTGACTCCCAAATATCTAGAAAGCTTTGAGGACAATGAGTTAAACAGCTTGCTCACTAAACACCTTGATACCAATTTAGATAATATTGCAAAAGGCAGAAAAGCCCTTAAATTGGTTTGTCAATTAAAAGAACTCAAGGCGATGATTCAGGCAAACCAGGAAGCTATGCGTCGGCTATATCCTAACGAAAGACTGTTGCTTGTTGTCTTTTACGAAGAACAATGCCAAACCGAAGTGAAACTGCTGCAAGCAATGATTCCAGTTCTCTGGGGTGATGCGATCGAACTCATGGCTAATCGTTTGCCAGCAAACACTCACGGGCCGAGAGAGTCATTGCCAGGTGCAAATTTGAAAGCGAAAGAGCGATCGCAAAACCGCATAAAAGCCTGGGAGTCGATCGTCCAACAACTTGCTTTACGCAAACAGCGAACTTTTTGCCTGGTAATGGCACGGGAATGGTATCCAGACAACAAACATGACGATTCGGTGAATAAACCCTCATCCCGTCAAGCACTGGCTAAAATCGCTGGTTCTTGCGTGCAGTTTCTGCTACCGATTGAAAAAAGTAAGGACAAAAATATTCTCAACCTCGATAATTTTTCCCATCGAGTGCAAGCGGCTCTAAAAGACTTACTTTGGGCTCATTCTGGCCGCATTGATGATGTCAAAGAAAAGGTTGACAAATGGCTAAAAGATACTCCTCAAGAAGCCAGACCAAAAGAAATTATTGGGATTACGATCGTCCGCAAACAGAAAGGTCGCACTCGCGGCTCTATTGAGAAGACATTTTTACCAGTTGCTATGCGTCTCAACGTGGAGACAGGCGAGTGCGAACTGTGCTGTGCTTATGATAGGAATAGTTTACAAATCAGTCCTTGGAGCAAGTTTTCTGATGCGATCGCCTTCATTTCCCAAATCTCCCCCGTGAAACTGGCTGACAAAGAAGATGTGCGTCGGAATCGTTTCATGGAATTTGTCAAGCAGATTATTTCCAATTCTGTAGAGGAGGGAAATCAACCATTAGTTACGATCGATTCTTCCAACTGCGTGAAACTTTGGTCTTGGCTTGCCGATTCTAAAATGAATGCAAATCAGATTAATTTTGAAACCCAGTCGGGAAGCCCCTTGCACGAACATATGGAGCAAGAATGGAAAGGCGCGCGGATAATTCGGATTCGCCAAGACCTCGCCCCTGGAATTATCGATAAAAAAGTCCGATATTTAACAGAAACTTCTCTGGAAGATACGCGGACAAAAAAAGAACTGACTTCAACCCTTGAAATTCCTTCAGCCTCTAGTGTAAAGGGATTATTTCGACTAAGCGCAACTAATCAAACGGGTTGTGTTGCTTATCTATCTGTACGAAATGAAAAACCAGGTAAATTACGCGGTCAAAGTTGCTATCGCTCAACAAAAATTAACGTAGGTGCCAAGAAAGCTGATGATTCTCAAGACAAACTTTTAAATAATGCTGATTTAAAAGTTGACGAAGCTGCCAAGAAATCTGATGAGTCCAAAGGCAAATTTTTAAATAAAGCTAAATTAAAAGTTGACCAAATCGCAAGCAAACCGCCGTTTTTGGGTCAGTGGACAACTCCCAATCCCCTTGAGATTGTTGTTACCTTGCGACAAGAAAATGACAATCCCGATCGCCTTGCTGCACTGGTTGAATCTCTGCGCTATGGTTTCGGTCACTACAGCGACTGGTCGAGCTTACCGGCCACCCTGTTCTTCGAGCGTGTCGTGCGAGATTACATCAGCGAATTTGCAATTGAAGATGAAGAAAGGTCGGGGGAACCTGATAGGGAGGAATAATTCAGTCTAGGGGTTCTGTCCCGACTCGCTTGAGTTTTATGGCGTTGGAGTCGGTGATTAACGGGCTTAACTTCAGGCCAATCGCTTCTCATGTCAAAGGGGGAGAGAATTTTTGCGCCCTGGAGTGAAAGATGAAGAAAGCTGAGCAAATCTCAAATCTCCAATCTCAAATCTCCAATTCCCTGGGAGAGGCTGCACTGTATAATTAGTGAAGGCTGGATTTGCCGAAAATTGGTAAGTTTAGTAGGAATTTTTAAGCGGTAAGGGATCGAACGAACGAACGCAAATCACATGAATGAGGCTAAATCTATCAAAATTGCGGTGGTTGGGGATGTTCACGATCGCTGGGAACCTGAAGACGGCGAGGCCCTGAAGCATCTGGGCGTTGATTTGGTGCTGTTTGTGGGGGATTTTGGCAATGAGTCGGTGGAGGTGGTGCGGGCGATCGCCCAATTGGACATTCCGAAAGCAGCGGTGTTTGGGAACCACGACGCTTGGTACACGGCGACAGAGTGGGGCCGCAGTCAGTGTCCTTACGATCGCACTCAAGAAAATTGGGTAAAACAGCAGTTAGATTTAATGGGAGAAGCTCACGTCGGTTACGGGAAACGGGATTTTCCAGAATTGGGCGTAACTGTGGTGGGAAGCCGCCCGTTTACTTGGGGGGGCTCGGAGTGGAAGTACGGAGATTTTTACTCGGAGTGGTTTGGGGTAGAGAGTTTTGAGGAGTCGGCGCGGCGCATAGCAGGGGCTGCGGCGGATGCCGATTGCGAAAATGTGATTTTTTTGGGTCACACGGGTCCGACGGGGCTAGGAGAGGCTCCTGAAGACCCCTGCGGGCGAGATTGGAAGCCGCTGGGAGGGGATTGGGGCGACCCGGATTTTGCGGAGGCGATCGATCGAACTCGGAGTTCTGGGAAGCAGATACCTCTGGTAACTTTTGGTCATATGCACCACAAACTGCGGCACACGAAGCAGGAGTTGCGGAAGTCGCTGGAGGTGAGTGCGGAGGGTACAGTTTATTTGAATGCGGCCAGCGTACCGCGAATTGTGGAGAGAGAGTGCTCGAAACTGCGGAATTTCTCGATCGTCCTGCTGGAAAATGGAGCAGTGTCGGAAGTGTCTCTGGTATGGGTAGGCGAAGATTTCGCGGTAGAAAGAGAACAAATTCTTTATCGGCGCACTGAATCTGCAGCTATTTGTAGTTAGAGACATTTGCTGGTATGATAAAATTTATGCGCCAGGAGAGGTGGCAGAGTGGTCGAATGCGCTCGGCTTGAAACCGAGTGTGGCAGTGATGTCACCGTGGGTTCAAATCCCACCCTCTCCGTTTAACAATTCTCTTGTCCGTTAAGGGTTTCAGATTCTCTCTCCCCTCAAGAGTTCGCTTTTGTGCTCATCTTTCGCTCACTCTTGGTATTTCGCAACAAAAAAACACCCCCGCAGGGGTGTTGCTTACCAGGTAAATTTTCTAGCCAACTGACTTAACTAAACCCTTCCTCATCCGCCGGGTCGCCGTAGGGGTCTTCGCTGGCCGGGCTCACATTGCCGAACATTCCAGCATCCGCTACGTAGTCTGCGGGGTCGCCGTAGGGGTCTTCGCTGGCCGGAGTCAGGTTGCCGAACTGTCCGTAGTCAGTACCGGCGTAGTCTGCGGGGTCGCCGTAGGGGTCTTGGCTGGCTGGAGTCAGGTTGCCGTACTCTCCAGAACCGGCGTAGTCTGCGGGGTCGCCGTAGGGGTCTTGGCTGGCTGGAGTCAGGTTGCCGTACTCTCCGTACTCAGCCGGGTCGCCATAGGGGTCTTGGCTGGCTGGAGTCACGTTGCCGTACTGTCCGGCATTGGAGGCATCTTGGTAATTGCCATCAGGATCGAGTTGCTCGCTGTCTGGCCCGACGATCGCATCTTTTAACTTCCGCAAAAATCCGTCTACCATGATAAAGTTCCTCTTTTTTATGTGTTGAAAAACGACTGTTTTAGATTGGGAATCCCAGATTTAATTGAAAGTCAGGGAACCTGCAATCTAAAATCTCAAATGCTTAGACTACTGTGCGGGAACAGGACTTGTAGCTTCCGGCAAGGTAGTAAGGTCTCGACCGGTATTTTGGTTGTTGTACCCCTGGAATTCGCGGTAACGCACTGCCTCGGACTCCGGAACTGTAATTCCTCCCGGCGGGGGCGTTACCCAGACCGCGCGATTCTGGGCATCGCGGTAGTAAACGCGACCGTTTTTGGAAAGGTAATGTTTTCCCTGGGGTCCCTTTTCTTGTTTATTTTTGTGCTGATTGTAGATGTAGTAAAGGGCGGCTGCTCCTGCTAAAGTAATCCCTACTTTTTGAGCATTGCTCAGTCCTTTTTTCGCTTGTGGGGAAGGAGTGGGGGCGCGATTAGTTTGCACTCCTCCAGCGCGAGTGTTGTCAACAGGAGGCGGGGGAGCGACACTTCGCTCGTCAGAACCGCAAGCACTCACAAAGGGAAAGGTCAGCAGCGTTGTCAGCAGCAGAGCCATGAAGCGCGATCTTTGGGGTTCGGGTTTGATTGTGTTCATTACCGCTCCGAATTGTCGGGATTATAGGTGGTGTGTTCTGGCGAGGTTGAGGAACCTGAGCTGCTGCCAACAGTTTTTAGATTAAATTAATTGTCTCAAAGCAATTTTAACCAAAGTAGTTGCTGAGAACTTAACAGCGCAGGTACGGTATTGCGTTTGTATATTAATCATCCTCAAGTCTCTCGAAAATTTACTCATTCCAGGGATATAAATAAAGTTTCTTTTATTTCAGTCTGCAGGTATAGGCAAATGCGCGCCTTCGGGTAAGAATAAATTCGGTTTGTGGACTGAGCAAGGCAAAGTGAAGCAGACCGAGCGGACGAGTCCGAAG
This sequence comes from Microcoleus sp. T3_B1, assembly GCF_036700445.1. Classification (NCBI taxonomy): domain Bacteria; kingdom Bacillati; phylum Cyanobacteriota; class Cyanophyceae; order Oscillatoriales; family Microcoleaceae; genus Microcoleus; species Microcoleus sp. T3_B1. The sequence goes on along the minus strand of NZ_JAUBOX010000033.1, from coordinate 37,727 downwards.
CTCAAAGCAGCACTGGCGAGGCAAAGGATGCGGGATTTATAAGTCCGGTGGTGTTTAATTGCACCAGAGTGCTTGTGGGAGATGCCTGCAATTTTAGTGGGGGAATTCTGGAGAGGTCGATCGCACTATTGTAGAAATCTATTAACCGCGATAGAAAACCCCCTAAGCCTTTCGGATATTTATGAAATTAAAAAATTTAGTTACTGCTGGATTGTCGATCGCAGTTATATTTACTGCGGCAAAATATCTAACTTTTTCAAATCAACAAAATCAAGTCAAGCAATTGCTGGAAACCAAACAGTGTCCCGAATGCAATTTCAGCAAGGCCAACCTAAAAGGATTAGACTTGCAAGGAGTCAACTTGCAGGGAGCCAACTTAGAAGGTGCTAACTTATCAGGATCCAAATTAGCCAATGCCAACCTCAAAAATGCCAACTTAAATAAAGCCAACCTGACGGGAGCTGATTTGGGCTGTGCCGGCATCACTTTCAACCTTGAGGCTAATGAAAAAGAAGCAAATATGGATTTTAATGTCACCGCTGTTCCAGAACAGAATAACCCAGAAAATGCAGTAGTTGGTTTCAATATGAAAGCAACGGATCGAGGAGCCACAATGCGTTTCAACCTCATGGGATGCGCGGACTTCTCAAATGCTAGCTTGCAAGAAGCTAAAATGCCAGATGGCACAATTCATCCTTAATTGCAGCAAATACAGCAATCTGCTGTCTCATCATTTGTCAACTTCTTTTCATTCTTTCTGCTCTCTCTTTTCTCTTTCTCTGTGTCCTCTGTGGCCTCTGTGGTTCATAAAAAAAAACCGTCGCCTGACTGACAGGCGGCGGTTTTTTTAAGCAACTAACAATCGCCTAAAATTAGTGAGCAGAACCATTACCGTGATACTTGTCAGTATCGTAGAATCCGTTTTTTGTGCCGAAGAACAAACAGCAAACCGTGAAAACTGCTGTCAAGACTGCTAAAACTAACTTAACGTCCATAATTTACCTGCTGTTGTTGAGTGAGTGCAAATACTCAGATTGTAGAATCTTTTTGGCTGGCGCGGCCATCTACCAGCGTAGCGCCAGATTTGCTGGGATGTTCGTTGGTGCGGCAGTTTCCTGACGGCGAGACGATTCGGGGAATTATTGTCGAAACCGAAGCTTACGGCCCAGGAGATCCCGCTTGTCACGCTTACCGAAAGCGAACTCCTCGCAATGAGGTGATGTTCGGGCCTCCGGGTATGAGCTACGTTTACTTAATCTACGGGATGTACCATTGCTTTAATGTCGTGACGGATGCAGAGGGAGTTGCTAGTGCTGTGCTGATTCGAGCTTTGCAGGTAGATGTGGTTCCCAAAGAATTCGCTGCAATTCCTGAGAAGAAGCGATCGCGCCTCGCCGCCGGGCCTGGGAAACTGTGTAAGGTACTGGGGATCGATCGAACTTTAAGCGGTTTTCCCTTGGGTGCAGGCCAACCGCTGCGGTTGGAACACCGGAGCGAGCGCTTTCAGCAAGCTGTGGAGGAGGGTACAATAAATTTTGTGCAAACTACGCGGATCGGGATTTCTCAAGGAATGGATTTGCCTTGGCGCTGGTATTTAGGGAACTGTACGGCTGTGTCACAACTCTTGTAATGTCAAAGGTATCATTGTAAATTTTGTCGCTTATCTTCGTGAAATTATGGCTTACTCTTCTGAAAACCCGATCGTACAACTCAAAAAATGCCTAAGCCTGGTTCAGGATGTTAGCACTCACACCGAAGCCAACCGGGCTTTCGAGCAATTGTGTGGGATTATCGATGCTGAAAACCCAATGGCGGCGCAACTTTTGGAGATGCTTTGGGAAGAAGCAATTATGGCGAGGCGATCGGCTTTATTTTGGCAGCAAATGAGCGATGTTGAGAAAGATATGGCTAATAGAATGATGGAAAATATGACGCAAATGCGGCAAAACTATTTGCGGTTGATGCAGGAAATGTAGGAATCGGGAATCGGGAATCGGGCATCGGGCATGGGGAAATTGAGACTCAACTCTGACGGAGTGACAGTCCCGGTCAGCTTGAGCATCTTTTCCCCTGTTTTTTCTAGCTGAGCGAGGAATTAAGGGGTAAAAATAGGTTGTCTTCGATGTGCGATCGGACTTCAGGTGAGACGTTACAACCACTGTTTAGGCATTCCATCAAAAATTTACTAGCCTGATAATACTGAACAAGCAATTCTTTTTGCGATTCTGTGAACTGCCAGTCCTGACCGATATCACGATACTGAATTATCACATCTCTTAAGTTTTTAGTCCACTCTAAACCATTGTTTAGCCACCATTCCCTAAATATCTCTCTATTTGAAATAGGTAAGTAATTTTTAAACTCTTCAATTGCTTCATTAAACTCAGAATTAGTATTTTGTTTTAGGAACTCATCGAGAGTTTTAGTGATAGCATTGAGAATAAGATCGGAATTGATAATATTAATGGCTGTATTGGTAGCAATCGCTCTACTAATAGCAATAGCACTTATATAGTCGATAGAAATGTCTAGGTCAGTTCTAGTGTTGATATCAATATCCAAGCCAGTGGCAATAGTGTTAGTGGTAGTAACCTCAATAAGGCTACCAATAGCGCCGCCAACAGCACAGTCTGGGTCGCTGGCCATAGCAATAGCGCGAGCGCGGGTAAGGTAAAAAAGACGAACGGCTGCTGGTTTGTAAGAAACATTCACTGAATTCGATTTTTTACTTACCCACCTGAGAAATGCCTGGAGTTTTTTATCAGTAGTGATGAGCATATCAACTTGTTGCTTCATTAGTTGAAATAAACTATCTGCTGCAGACAATTTATTAGAAGCCTCCAAAAATACTTGTCGCCACCGTGGTTCAGTTATGTGAAGGACGAGTTGCTGACAACCCTGTTGAGAGCTTACCAATTCTTCGGCACTCAAATACTCTTGAAATATTTGATGAGAAAAAAAGGATTTTTTCCAGGTTCTTTTTACCAATAAGTCAGAGACAAGTTCAATATCACTTAAATCATCTGAAGGAGAGAATGCGATCAATTTCTTACCATCAACGGCATCAAATACCTGTATTTTGTATCCAATTTGTTCTAACCATTCAGGAATATCCCGCCAATTTTTTAGCGTCTTGGGTTGTCGTTTTGTCAGTTGTTCTACATACCGATATATTGTCTTGCAGAGGTCAGCTTCCACTCCTCTAGAATTTTTATATAGCTTTTCAGATATTTCAGCAGGACTATAACCACACAGTAATCCACGCAGATGTTTCTTTTCTATTTCTGTGAGTTCCCGTTTCATGTGAGGCGCAAACTCTCGCTTGGCAACAGCTAAGTCTTTGTATAACTTTTGCAGATCCCAATTAGTTGCGGCTTCGGCAAATAAGTCTTCGGATGAATCTGGAGTGCGTACCATCATTACCACACGATCGAGTCCCTAACAGATAATCCTAACAAATTTCCTAACCTTTGTTTGGAACCAACTAGGTATGGGAGTGTAAAGCTATATATGTAGTGATTCAAAAGTCTAAAAGATATGACCAGACAGCAATCCAACCATCAGCAGCTATCTCTTTGCATAGACAAGCCAATCTCCACCTTGATCAAAGACCTCAAAGTGTCTCGTCATCCACTCGTTATGGATGCTACCAACAAACTTGAAGAAGCCCTACGCCTCTTGCAATATATCCAGGATGCTGGAGTAGTCAAATCGACGACAACAAAAACAGCTATTTACGAACTCCTGACCAAAGTTTAACGAAACTCACGTCATCTAGTGGGTGTGCATCTTGCGAGCCTCACTTTACACAGGACTTATGCAGGAACACTATATATAGTGTTCCTGCATAAATACGAACGCTAATAATTGATCCAAGCTATTTGCCCGATCGCAATTACCAACTTTTCCTATTTCATTAAAGCAGCGCCGCAGTTGTAAAGTTCCCGCGCGTAATCAGTCCAAGTTCCCTGTCCCCAATAGCGAAAACAGCTTGTTTGCAGCAACAAATTGTACAGCAAAGCTTGCTGGTATTCAAACTGCTTGGTAACGGTGGCATCTTGCTGCAACAGCGCATCGTACTTTTTGTGAAATGCAGCGCTGAGTAGATTCATCGGTTCCAAAACATTTTCGTAGCCTTTCACCCAACTCAAATCGTTAGTCCAAGAAGCACCATCCATGTGAAAATTATGGTCTGTTTGCTTGAGTTGGGCGATCGCACTTTCCACTTTTTCCGGCGTCGCACTATCAGCATCGACTAGATGCCAGATTTTGTGCTGGTTAACCCCTTGACAAATGGGATAATCATCAGGATTAACACCCGCCGCTTCAATTATCTCCAAATATTCAGTGCCGTTTAAACCGACAACGCCGGATTTTCCCCCGCCTTGTTCGCGGTTTTCGTGCCAAGCTTTGACAAAAGCGCTGGGAAATTCATTCATCATCACGCCGCCATTTTCGCCGTCGGCAATTTGAGTAACTAAAGAAGGGACTGTGATATTGCCAATTTGCTGTTTATTGCGTCCTTTGGCTTCGTAATAAGGCTGCATTTGACCGACCAATTTCGTATCTGAACCTTGGGTTTTAATCAAAGCAGTAATACTGATTGTTTCGCCGCGAGAATTGCGGGCAACTAAACGGTTGGGAATATATTTTTGGTCTTGCGACAATCCCGAACCGTCTGGATTTTCTACAGAATGTTCTTGCACCATCAGCCAGCGATAGCCGCATTCTTTCAAAGCTTTGATGTATTCGTAAAGTGTATCTGGGTGATTGGGAAAGTGCATTTCTGGGGGCGAAAAACCTTTGACGCGCTTCAGGGCATCAATGCCAAAGATAGCGGCAAAATGATGTTGCCATGCTTGAATTTGGAGTTTGATGTCGGGAATGGGAGTTGAGGGAATGACGGCGTGACTCCACATTGTCCCCAGCCATTCTACGTGAGGTTGATATTGAGGATCGCAGGTAATCCGCTTGAGATTATCAAAGATATCGTCGCGTCCCATTTGGCGCAATCCCCACAATAAGTTGCCCGAATAGTCGAGCATAATTCGCGGGTTGCAGCCTTCGGCAATCAGTTGGGGGATAAATTCTCCCATGCGAGAATAGCACCAAGCAAACACTCCGGCGTTGTGGTTGTCTCCTTGGTTGGGATGTTCAAACATATGCTGGAGATTGCAGATCAGTTCGCCGTTTGCACCCGCAGGAATGGTGGGTTGGTGCATATGCAGGGCGCAGGCGAATCCGGCTTGAATATTTTCCAGGCGCAGATTTGTGGTAGGTAGAAAGATTGGTTCGTTGCTATTGGCTGCGGCATTAATTTCTGCTTCGGAGCCGCAAATATGGGGTAATCCTGAGTTGATTTCTTGTAAAATGGGTAAATTGGGAGATTGTGCGATCGCAGGCATAAATTTTTCTCAACAATTGTGGAGGGGCGCTGTCTGCTATTGCTAAGATAGCTAGATACTTTAACAGTAGCAGAGGATGTCTGCACAAGATAAATTACCCAAGATAAGTCCGGGAGCGCAGAAGCTCCTAATCTTGGGTAAAATGTTTAACACATTTCACGTAAATAGGCGAGGTAAATTATGAAATACGAAATCAAGCTTTTGGAACCGACGGATTTGTGGTACGTCCAAAATAACATCAATAAAGAAACCAACAAGTTTTACCATCCAACTAAAAATATTCCGTTGGTTCAGCAAGCGGAAATTCACTTGAACAATTCGGGAGTGATTATTCAAAAAGGTGCGCTGCATTGGTGTATGGGAAAATTGACTTCCGGTGTTTATAAAACGGATAACCGTTTAAAAGATATGTGGGTATCGTTGACTACGGAAATGGACTACAACGCTCCCGTATATCAAGGAACTGGTACGGTGAAACTGGAACCGAGACAAAAAGGGAATTTCCTGCATTATACGCCGATCGAGCTTTTGGATGCAGAGCAGTGGGAATTTGATGATGGTGTATTTCAGTTTTGTTCGGACAATGTAGTTATCGGTGCTAAAAAACTGAAATTCCGACAAGTGGCTGCTTCTAATGACGGTAGGTGGAGAATTGCTGTTACAGCTTTGCGCGAGCAAAAAGCTATAGTTGTAGCTGCTACAAATTCACCGGCTAAGGTTGTCGAACTCAAACAAGGTGAAACTTTGATAGCTGATTGCGATTTGGTGAAAGGATTTACCAAGGGGATTGAAGAAGATTATCGAAAATTAGGTCATTTTGGCAAAGGCGGTGGAGAGGGTTATGTTTGGTATTATCAGGGGAAAGGTAAATTATTAGTATGTGAAAATGATGCTATGGGTTTGGGATAAGTTGTTGCATTTTTGTCGAGCGGTATGAGAATGATGAGTGGGATTTATGTAAGATAAGGAGGAAGAAACATCGCACACAAATTTGCAGGCATGAAAGTGTCTGAGATTCTCAAAGGTAAAAAAGGTAGTAGAAAACAAGCACAGCTTCCGGCAACTTCGCCAAGTTGGGAATAATTTAGCGAAATGATATGGGAGCAAATAGAAAGAGGTGCTGAAGAAAATCTCCCCGGCTTTAAGATGGTTCGCAAATTGTTGAGCGATCGGAGATTTGATAGATGAAAAATAATGGATTTGACCAAGTAATATTATTTTTGCAAAAATTGCAAAAACAGGCTATCGATTACAGTTTAGCGCATCATCGCGATGAAGCTCTGATGGTAATTGTAGCTGTACCTGGGGAACGGTGGGAAATTGAATTTTTGAGTGATGGTTCGGTGGAGGTAGAGAAGTTTGTCAGTAATGGAGAAATTGTTGGAGAAGAAGCTTTGAGTGAGTTATTCGATCGCTATTCGGAACTAGACGAGACAAATGGCGATTTGACTCAAAAGATTGAGTTGACAAATGTGAGAAGATGAGTTATGTTTTGCGGAATTTGCGATCGAGTTGCAGCAATGCCGAAACGATATCGCCGATCGCAACCGCCGCAAATTCGGCTTCTGGGAGCCCGATCGCCCTGTATTCCCAATGGCCTACTTGCTTATTTGGCGAGAAACCATATACTTTGTCATGTTAAGAAAATATCTTTTTGATTCATCCAGGAGCGACAAAAAAAAATGTACATAGTACAAATTGCCTCAGAGTGCGCCCCCGTCATCAAAGCAGGGGGTTTGGGCGACGTAGTTTACGGCTTGAGTCGGGAGTTACAGAATTCCGGCCACTGCGTCGAGATTATTCTACCGAAGTACGACTGCATGAGGTACGACCACATTTGGGGACTTCACGAGGCCTACCGGGATTTGGCTGTGCCCTGGTACGGCGGCGAAATCCTCTGCGATGTGTTGTGCGGCTGGGTGCACGGGCAGTTGTGTTTTTTCATCGAACCTCGCTCTCAAGATAACTTTTTTAATCGCGGCTGTTATTACGGGTGCAATGACGACAATATGCGGTTTGCATTTTTCAGCAAAGCCGCTTTGGAATTTTTGCTCAGAAGCAACAAACGTCCCGATGTGATTCACTGTCATGATTGGCAAACTGGTTTGGTGCCAGTCTTGCTGTTTGAAATTTACAAATACAATTGGATGGAATATCAGCGAGTCTGCTATACCATTCACAATTTCAAACATCAAGGCATGGGAGGTAGCGATATTTTGCAAGCAACGGGTTTGCACAGACCGGATTATTATTTTGATTACGATCGCCTCCGAGATAACTTTAACCCTTTTGCTATCAACTTTATGAAAGGTGGGATTGTTTACTCGAACTTTGTCACCACAGTTTCGCCGCACCACGCTTGGGAAGCTCATATGGGCGAGTGTGGCTACGGTTTGGGCCACACATTGCATTTATATCAAGAGAAGTTTCGCGGGGTGCTCAACGGCATTGATTATGATGTCTGGAATCCCGATGGCGATCGCTATATTCCTCACCACTACAATCAGGAGGATTTGGCAGGAAAAGCCAAAACAAAAAAAGCTTTGCGCGATCGGCTGTTACTGCGCGATGCTGACAAGCCTATTATTACCTTTATCGGTCGTTTGGACGACCAAAAAGGCGTTCATCTCGTCCACCATGCAATTTATTACTCTCTGAGTAAGGGAGCGCAATTCGTGCTTTTGGGTTCCGCGACGGAAGCGGGAATTAACGCGCATTTCCAGCACGAAAGACAGTTTTTAAATGATAATCCAGACTGCCATTTAGAACTAGGTTTTAATGAGGAACTGTCGCACTTAATTTACGCCGGTGGGGATATGATTGTGGTTCCCAGTAATTACGAACCCTGCGGGCTGACTCAGATGATCGGGTTGAGGTACGGCACTGTTCCTGTGGTGCGGGGAGTTGGCGGTTTGGTGAATACTGTGTTCGATCGAGATTACGACACCCGCCACCTACCGGAAGAACGCAACGGTTACGTGTTTTACCAAAGCGACTACTACGCTTTAGAGTCGGCGCTCGATCGCGCGATCGGATTGTGGTATGACTATCATGATGAATTTGAAAAACTCATGCTTCAAGGCATGAATTGTGACAATTCGTGGAACTATCCAGCTAAAGACTATGTGGAAATTTACGAGCTAATTAGACACAAATAATCCGTAAGCTGTTCAGCATTTAAATAGAATGTCAACAAACAATCTAAGTCTTGTGGGGTGGGCGTCTCGCCCGCCCTGAATATGCAATTTAAATGCCTGACAGCTTAGGATCTCAGATGCTGCACCATTGTCAAGAACGGGCTCTGGGGCCCGTTCCACAAAGAATGAGTTTTCTCGCTTCACAGGCCGTCCAGCCTGTTCATAAAAGGCTTATTGAGAATGGTGCAACATCTCAGATGAAATTGTTGTGGGGAGTAGGGGTTGGGCGTCCCGCCCGCCCGAAAAATACAACGCAAGATGCCCGACAGCTTATAAAAAAGTCTTTGCGTAAAAAAAAATTGCCGGTTGAGCGAAGTCGAGACCGGATTTCTGACCACGAATTTCAAAGGTGGTACCCGCCACGTGATTTATCCGTGGAATCAATCCAAAATCGAAAATCGAAAATCCTCAAGAAAGAGCATTTATCCGTGGGGTCGCCTCTAAAATCTAAAATCTAAAATCTAAAATCGATTGACCAGCAGTGCGTCAGCCCTAAAATAGTTACGATCTCGATCATCAAATAAGAATTACTTGCATTAATATAGTAAAGCACTGACTATAGATGGCTGTAGAGAGACCATCGTGTCAATTACCAGATGAAAAAATCTATCATTATAGAACAATGAGCATTTCTCGGCGTATTTTTCTTGCCAGCGGTACAGCAATGGCTGTCGTGGCCGTGGGGGAACTAAGCAAAAAAGCCCCTGTCGCAGCCCAAACCGGGACTCTCAACCTTTATTCAGCACGTCACTACGACACTGATAATGAGTTGTACCAAAGCTTCACCAAAAAAACTGGGATCAAGGTTAACCTCGTTGAGGCGGATGCTGACCAACTAATTGAACGGATCAGAAGTGAAGGTGCAAATAGCCCTGCTGATGTTTTTATCACGGTGGATGGTGGGCGTTTGTGGCGGGCAAAACAAGCAGGTATTCTGCAACCTGTTTCTTCAACAATCCTGACATCGGCAATTCCAGCAAGTTTGCGAGATCCTCAAGGTTTCTGGTTTGGTCTATCGCGCCGGGCACGGGTGATTGTTTATAACAAAAGCAAGGTGAACCCGACCCAATTGTCAACCTATGAGGCGCTGACAGAACCTCGGTGGAAAGGCAAAGTTTTAGTGCGATCGTCCACTAATATCTATAATCAGTCTCTGGTTGGGGCTATGTTAGCGGTTCATGGAGCTCAAAAAACAGAAGCTTGGGCACGAGGATTGGTGGCTAATTTTGCGCGTCCTCCAGAGGGAAATGATACGGCGCAAATCAAGGCTGTTGCTGATGGGGTAGGCGATATTGCCATTGTTAATACCTATTATGTAGCTCGCTTAATGAAATCGAAAGATCCAGCAGAAAAAGCGATCGCGGCGAAAGTAGGTGTATTTTTCCCGAACCAGCGCGATCGCGGTACCCACGTCAATATTAGTGGTGGAGGTGTAGTCAAAACCTCCCGTAACAAAGCAGGCGCGACCAAATTCTTGGAACACTTAGCCAGTCGCGAAGCGCAACAAATTTTTGCTAGGAGTAATAACGAATACCCTGTGATTTCAGGTGTGGCGATCGATCCTGTAGTGGCAAGTTTTGGTACATTCAAATCTGACCCTCTCAACCCTGATGTGTTTGGGAAAAATAACCCCGAAGCTTTAAAGGTTGCCGATCGGGCAGGATGGAAATAGAGGCTTTTTGAACAAGAAGCTACTCTTTGTGATTCGGCGGTTGAAACCGCCGAATCCCATAAACTTTAATTTTTAATTTTACCATCCGGCATGATAGCGCCTTTCAGGTTGGCCCCTTTCAGGTTTGCCCCAGTCAAATCAGCACTATTTAAGTCAGTTTCACTTAAATCGGCATTACTAAGATTGGCATTATTCAGTTTTGCCCCTCGCAAAAAAGCCCCCTTGAGATTTGCATTACTCAAATCAGCATTTGTGAGATCAGCAGAAAATAAACCTGCTTTTTCCAGAGAAGCAGCTTTTAAATTTGCACCTTTGAGATTGACGCTATCGAGTAAGGCTTCATTAAGTTTGACATTTTCTAGCATAGCACCTTCCAACTTAGCACCGTTGAGATTAGCACTTGTTAAATCAATGTCACTTAACTTAGTATCAGTCAGGTCACATCCTGGACATTGCTTAGTTTTTTGTAATGTTTCGAGAGGGCTGGCCGCCTGTTTTTGGCATCCAAAGGTGACAAAAATAGTAAGCAGTAAGAAGGAGATTGTGCCAGTAGTGCGGTTAAACATTGCTAAGTTTTTATTAATCATCTTAATTTATGAAGGAAAAAGGAAGATGGAAGAAGGGTTGATACATTCTCCTGAAACCCGCCAGGGAATAAATTATTCCCTGTCTAATAGCTAAAGTCGGTTGAAACCGACATCTTGCACCATTGTCAAGAACGGGCAAGATGCCCGTTCCACAAACAGTAGATTTTCTTGTGGAACAGGCCGAAAAGCCTGTTCCTAAACAAGTAATTGAGAGTGGTGCAAGATGTGAGTTGAAACCGACTGAAATCCTAGCTGTATAGTCGTCTTCAGACGACTTTCGCTATGAGACAGGGGTTTCAACCCCTGTCGGACTATAGCTTTAAAAGAATCAATCACCTGTGCAAGCAGGGAAGAGATTTGGCGGTTATAGTGTTGAAGACTTGCGCGATCGCGCAATTTTCCAACTTAATAAAATAACCGGTAACATCCCCACTAAAACAATTGCCAAGGCTGGGCCAGAAGCTTCCGCCAATCGCTCATCTGAGGCAAGTTGATAAGTTCGCACAGCCAAGGTATCAAAGTTAAAAGGTCTAATAATTATAGTAGCAGGTAACTCTTTCATTACATCAACGAATACTAACATCATGGCCGTTAGTAAACCTCCCGTCATCATTGGTGTATGAACTGTAACTAAAGTTTGCATCGGGCTATAACCCAAACTTCTCGCCGCATCATCTAAATTAGGCTTAATTTTGCTCAAACTTGACTCTACCGCATTTAAAGAAACAGCTAGGAAGCGAACTATATAAGCAAATACCAAAGCTGCGATCGTACCACTTAACAACAAGCCTGTAGAAATCCCCAAGTTTTCACGCATCCAACTATCAAATAGATTGTCAAATTTTCCAATGGGAACCATAATCCCCACTGCAATCACAGAACCAGGTACAGCATAGCCCATTGCCGCAACTCTAGTTCCTAACTGCACTCCTAAATTAGGATATAACCGTAAGCCATAAGCCATAATCAAGGCAATAACTACGGCTAATATTGCTGTCAGTGTTGCCAAAATTAAACTATGACGGGCAAAGATCCAAAAACGTTCATCTAAAGTGACTTGCCAATTAGCTAAAGTCAACTTGCCTAAAAGACCTGCTGGCAATAAAAAACCAAAAAACAGCGGCAGGAAACAAGCCATTACCGCTAAAATTTCCCGGATTCCTTTAAGTTGATAAGTTGGTAGTTGGCGATAGCGGCTGCTAGCTTGATAATATTTAGTCCGACTTCGAGACCAGCGTTCTAGTAAAATTAAACCCAGAACAAATAATAATAGCAGGGCAGCTAATTGATTGGCAGCAATTCGTTCTCCCATGCCAAACCAAGTCCGATAAATACCTGTGGTGAATGTATCAACTCCAAAATACTGAACAGTACCATAATCGTTGAGAGTTTCCATCAAAGCCAGTGCTAAACCTGCAACAATTGCTGGTCTAGCCATTGGTAAGGCAACTGTCATAAAACTCCGCCAAGGGCTACAGCCGAGTATTCTACTAGCTTCTAGGGTACAAGTTGATTGCTCCAAAAAGGCAACTCTTGTTAATAGGTAGACGTAGGGATATAAAACTAAGATTAGCATTAAGATTGCTCCAGGGAGCGATCGCACGTTAGGAAACCAATAGTCTCCATAACTCCAGCCAAAAATATAACGCAAAGCACTTTGAACTGGGCCTGAAAATTCTAAAAAGTCTGTATAAGTATAAGCTAGCACATAAGCTGGGGCCGCTAAGGGTAACAGTAATGCCCATTCAAATACGCGACTGGCCCGAAAGCGACACATTGTTACTAGCCACGCACATCCTACCCCAATCACGACAACACCAAAGCCTACACCGATCATTAACCAAAAAGAGTTGATGATATAACGAGTTAAAACTGTATCGGTTAGATGTTGCCATGTATCTTTAGCTTCCACAAAGATACTGGATAAGACACTGAAAACTGGTATGGCGATCGGCAATGCTAAAGCAATAACCGCAAGCGTCCACCCACTAGCGGATAAACCGCGTAAGGTCGATAGCCATTGGATTGTCCTGATTCCTGTTTGCTGTAGTGATTTTTGGGAATTTTTCATCGCTAGTAAATTGTCTAGCTTGCTAGTTTATCAGTACGTGTAAACATTTGTCAAGTCTTTCTGACAATTTATATCACTAAACAGGTTTATTGTAGAATAGTAAGTTGTTGATTATTTATGGCAATAATGGCTCCACCTATAATTCTGCAGTTGGATGGTGTAACAAAACAGTATGCCCAAGCAGCATCACCTGCGGTGGCATCTGTCACCCTGACATTACATCAAGGAGATATACTGGGGTTGTTGGGGCCATCGGGTTGTGGGAAAACAACGTTGCTGCGGTTAATTGCGGGTTTTGAACAGCTACAAGCAGGGACGATCGCCCTAGCAGGGAAAACTGTAGCCAGTGTTAATATGTCAGTGCCGCCGGAACAGCGAGACATTGGTATGGTGTTTCAAGACTATGCACTCTTCCCCCATTTGACAGTCGCGAAAAATGTAGCTTTTGGCTTGACGCATCAAGGAAAAGAGTCAAAGCATAATATTCAGAAAGGTGTCACCGAAGCATTAGCGTTGGTGGGATTAGAAGGATTGGAAAACCGTTATCCCCATGAATTATCCGGGGGTCAGCAACAGCGAGTAGCCCTGGCCCGTGCGTTAGCCCCTAGACCTGCGATTATTTTACTAGATGAACCATTGAGTAATTTAGATGTACAAGTACGGTTAAGATTGCGTCAGGAAGTCCGCGAGATTCTCAAAGCAACGGGAACCTCTGGTGTATTTGTCACCCACGATCGCGAAGAAGCACTTTCGATTTCCGATTGGGTAGCGGTGATGCGTCAAGGCCAATTAGAACAGTTTGGCACTCCAGAGGAAGTTTATCAAGAACCTGCATCTCGATTTGTGGCTGAGTTTGTGACGCAAGCTAATTTTGTGTCTGCATCGCTGAAGCAGGATTTTTGGGAAACAGAAGTAGGTTGTTTTGCTGTTAAAGGATATTCATCTTCACAAGTTCCTTGTGATGTTTCTACTGAAGGAGAATTGATGATCCGGCAGGAAGACTTGAGTTTATACTTAGATGAAGATTCGGCTGTTGTGGTTTGCGATCGTCAGTTTTTAGGTAGAGAAAATCGTTATTGTTTAAAAACACCTTCGGGCGAAAAGTTATATGCCCTCACAACCACAGGAAATGTTTTTCCCATTGGTTCTAAAGTTCGGTTATCTTGTGGTGATAATTCTCCCTTAGCTTTCTTTGTCGGTAAGCCTAGGTCATAGCTAAGGACTAATTGCTAATAGACATCTCGCAAAAAGAATCTCAAACCGTTGCCCTATGTAGAAAAGGTTATTTGCAGCCACTCAACAGGAAGGTTACATTTTTTCCCGACAGGTGAATGCGATCGCCTGCAACTCCTTCCCCTCGCCCGCCTTATTTCCCTAAAGCCTCAAAAAATACAGCAACCACCAAGGCTAAAATCAGATCTGGATCGATCGCCAATATACCACCAACCCCGTCAGCAACAAATTCCCCTCGCTATCCCACCACCGTAACCATTGCTGAGTCTGATTTTGGTAACTGCCTTCCCATAGGGCCAAGTTTAGTTCCATAAGTTCGATCGGCTACTGAAGGTTGATTAACAGTAAGACTTTTTCTTACATTTGCTAACAATCACTTACATTTGCCTTCTGGTCTTCATGTCATATAGAATGAATTTAGCCACTCAGATGTAGGTGAAAAACCTTGGTAGTACGCAACCGCTATATAAATAAGTTGCCTCTACATTATCAAAGCAAATAATCAGATTGGCGTGGGGCTGTAAGCGATAACCAAGCTGAAGGCAAGAATATAAGTGCTTGTAGAAATTTCTACGGGCATCGGTTGATACGCCTTGGTTGAGATAGGATCTCAACTTATGTATTTGTTAGCAAATGTTAGCAAAAAAGTATCGGAAACAATATTACAACATAAAAGCCTTTCATCCCGGTGACTTTAGTCTGGGGATGAAAGGCTTTTGCACGTTTTGACCAGCCTTCAATCTTGTGGGCTTGACAGATTTAAGCTAATTTTATTCAAATGAAAGTATGTTAATTTTCGGACTTTTGTCCTTGCGATTCCGGCAGTGCAACTTCTGAATCCGGCTGAGTGAGAGCCATTTCTAGAGATTTTGCAATCTCGACTGACTCAGGAGTACGCTTAGAAAATCCCCAGATAAACATCAAGACAATACTGGAAACTAACAGCCATTGCGGAGGAACTAAATCGGGATTAATTACTTTCACCAACAACCGCATTCCCACGAACCCAACTGTGATGTAACCAGCACTTTCTAGGTGAACGAACTCATCCAGCCAGCGGATGAACAACCCGGCCATGAATCGCAGGGCAATAATTCCAATAGTAGCGCCTGTTACGACGATAAAAGTGTTGTCAGACACAGCGATCGCAGTAGTAACGCTATCCAATGAAAACGCTAAATCCGTAAAAGCAATCATGGGAATTGCTTGCCACACAGACGCAAATCTGGGCCCGTGATGTTCTCCTTCGGAGTCTGTCTCTGAAGTAAAATGTTGGAAAACAAGCCACAGCAGGTAGAGAGCACCAAGCAGCTCAAACTGCCAGTATTGGATCACCCAAGTAGCCGTTAAAATTAGGGCGATCCGCAGTACAAAAGCAATTATCAAACCCAAGTTGAGAGCTCTTTGCTGATCCTTGGCATCTTCTAAACCTTTAGAAATAGACGCCAGGGCGATCGCGTTGTCAGCCGAAAGTACAGCCTCCAAAGCCACCAAAACCAACAATAATAAAAAGCCGTCAACTCCAAAATTGGGTGAAGCGTCGAGAAATTGATCTAGCATTAACTATTTTGTGCACCTAAAATTGGCAAGGGTCGAGCGCAGCGCAAATTACCCGCTCTGTCTAACATTAGTGTCACCTTCACGTGAACTACCAGACGCTGACCACTTCATTGGTACAGCGCTGGCTTCCTGATTCAACGGGGCGGCGCGTCCAACAAAACCGAAGTTTTGCCAGATCGACTTACATCCCCTCCACAGGCAGAAGCGCTAGTTCCTAACGCCAAAATCCGCAAGGCTTCATTTCTAATGTTGAGGGCTGCATTTACATCACGGTCATGATGAGTACCACAATGTTTACAAGTCCATGCCCTAACATCAAGAGTGAGATGCTCAACTTGATTTAGGCAGGCATGACAAGTTTTTGAGCTAGGAAACCATCGATCAATCTCAATGTATTGTTTACCTTCACTTTGGGCCTTGTACTTAAGCATTGTGCAGAACATACCCCAGCCAACATCACTAATGGCTTTGGCTAAATTATGATTCTTGACCATGCCTTTGATATTGAGATTTTCTACTGCAATAACTTGGTTTTCGTTAACTATCTTGCGGGATAGCTTTTGTAGAAAATCTTCCCGGCATCGGGCAATCTTGGAGTGAACTTTTGCCACCGCCCGTCTTGCCTTTTTCCTGTTTTGACTGCCTTTCTTTTTGCGATCGAGCTTTTGTTGTTTACGTTTTAAGTTTCGTTGACGTTTGACGAAATACTTGGGATTGCCGAACTTAGAACCATCACTGGTAATCGCAAAATGAGTTAACCCTACGTCAATGCCAATAGCTTTATCTGCTGGGACTAACTCAGGCTGTTCTTTCCCATCGTCAATCAAAACAGAAACAAAATGTTTACCGTCCGGGTTGCGAGATACGGTAACGGTCTTGATATCGCCCTCAAAATCACGATGTCGCCGACAGAAAACTAAACCAATCTTAGGTAGGTTGATATAGTCACCGTCGAATTTGACATTTTGAGGGTAGCTGATCGACTGCCTGCCATGCTTGGCTTTGAACTTGGGCAGCATCGCCATCTTGTCAAAGAAGTTTTTGTAGGCAGTAGATAAATTCAATGCAACCACCTGCAAGCATTGAGAATAAGGTTCTTTTAACCATTCGTATTCTTTTTTGAGTGCAGGGAGCAAGCCTTGTATGTATGCCCTAGATAGTCCTTTGCCAGTATTCTTGTAAGTTTCTTGACATAGATTCAAAGCATAGTTCCAGAACCATCTCGCACAGCCAAAAGACTTTGCAAGCAAGACATCTTGCTCATCTGTGGGATAAATTCTGTACTTGTAAGCTTTATACATTTATCAAGGTTGCAGAATACCGATAAAATTATCATAGCGCACAAAAAGGATATTGATTCGCTCTCGCTCAATTTATTTTCGGGCTGCGTTTTCATCCCGACGCTCACCTTCGGTAGAGCGCAAGACTTCCCATTCGCATTAGTTAAATCTTAACCTAACGCGGTAGTTCTGTGCGAGGCGATCGTCCCAACAACGTCGGAAGGAAGCAGTCCCAGGAAACAAGGAAAAATTCTCCCCCTCCGACACTCAAAAACAGCGCCACTGCGCCACTGCGCTACTGCCCCACTCCTCCCCGGAGGCAGCATTTGTGTTGCAAGTTGTAACAAATGATTCCCAAAAGCGCCAATTTGTCTCAAATTAGTGAAAGCTCGTCCCCGCGAAAAGGAGTTTTGCGAATATGTCTTTAACAGATACCCAAGTCTACGTAGCGCTCGTAATTGCTTTGATTCCCGGAATCTTGGCTTTCCGGTTGTCAACTGAACTGTACAAATAGTTTCCAGACACCAGTTGCGAACTGCAAAACGCCTGCCTGACCAGTTAAATCTCTCGCATTACAGATACAGACAATTGCTGCCCCAGTGCAGTAGATTGTTTGTGTTCCGCAAGACGAGACTGCAAGGGCAGGCATTTTTATGGGAAAATTCCGTCTTAAGGCGTCACCTTTGTCTCAACAATTTTGGCTGTCAGCACCCTGACAAACAGCGGCGAGTGTGCGTTAAGCTCAGAATTTGCTCTGTTGAACTCTAAAACGTCAGTCTCAGGTATTTGAAAAAAAATTATGCAAGCGATTCAACCCACCGTTACCCCACTGCGTCCTGTAAAAAACTCCCCTCGGGTTACTCCTCGTCGCAACAGCAGCCGCCAGCGTTCCTACCCTCACCAAACCCTCGCGGCCGAAACAGGGGTCAAGTTGGCAGTCAACATGGTACTTTCAGTCTGTGCCACTTCTGCTTTGCTTCAGCTTTGGCCTCACTACCGGGCGGTGCAAGAAAAATTGCACGAAATCCAAGCTGAAGTCAATCTTACCCAAGGGCGAGTAAATCAGTCGCGATCGGACTTTAACCGCTACTTTGACCCTAGTCTTGCTAAAACTGTGATGCAAGAGCAAAGCAACCAAGCTGACCCGCAGCAGCGTCCGGTGATTTTGCAAGAAGCCGAGGTGCCCGACGCCGAGGAATCAACCCCCCAACCTTAAGGGAAGGGCTGTTTTGGGTTTGGATATCACGTCCGATGTGCATCATTCTTTTATGTCATTGGTTCGCACAGCGAACAATGACAGATGAATCTGTCGGACGTGATATCAGTTTTGAATAAAAGAGCAAAACTTAAGTGCCAAATACTTTGCTAAACTTATTCACAGTTAATCACCGAGAGGAAGTTTCATGTTTGCTGTCAAGCGGGCGCTAAAATTAAATAACAAGGAAGCGACGTTGATGGCAAAACACGCAGGATTCCGGCGCGTAGTTTTCAATTTTGGGTTGAGCCTGCGAACTCAAATGTACAGTGAGGGGAAATTTACCGACTCGAAGGTACTCAACGAAGTCAAGAAGGTTCTCACCAATCACGTCAAGAAAACGTCTGAATTTGCTTGGATGAACCAGTTGTCTAGCCGAGTTTATCAAAACGCTTTGATTGACTTAAAAGATGCTTTTAGTCGATATCGTTCGGGGAAAGCAGGTCATCCGAAGTTCGCCAGCCGCCGAGACGGTCAATCTTTTACGGTTGATTCATCTAACGGTAAAGTTTTGTTAGTCGCTGGTAGCACTATCAAGATTCCTACGTTGGGAACTTTTCGACTTTTTGAGCCGTTAGAATGTGGTTTTATTTCTCAAACTTTTACGGTTTCAAAAGAAGGGAATCGCTGGTTTGTTTCCTTTTGTGTTGATGCAGAGCGCCTGCCCGGTGGGCAGTCTGAAGGTTCTGTGGGAATTGATGTCGGCATCAAGTATGCGGCCACGCTATCAACCCAACAGAGTTTTGATGCACCAAAGCCGCTAAAGCAAGCGAAAACCAAGCTTGCTACTTTACAGCGCCAAGCATCTAAACAGGTAAAAGGCTCTCGAAATCAGCGCAAAACCTACAACAAAATTAGTCAGATCCATGCACGAGTCGCTCGTATTCGCTTAGACTTCCTTCACAAGTTAACAACTTACCTAGCTAAAACTTTCAAGCTAATTAAGATTGAGAACTTGAATGTTCAAGGAATGATGGCGAATCATAAGTTAGCTGGAGCAATATCTGACCTGGGATTTTACGAATTCAAACGTCAGCTCGACTACAAATGCCAAATGTATGGAGCTAGTTTAGTGCTAGTAGACCCGTGGTTCCCTAGTACGAAAACATGCTCAAATTGTGGCACAAAAAAAGATATGCCACTAAGCGTTCGGACTTTTGACTGTCCTACTTGTGGCATATCTTTGGATCGGGATTTTAACGCAAGTTTGAATATTTTAAATTGGGAACCCTCGGCTTGAGGGGAATAGCCTACTTATCTTGGGATTAGCCGTCTACCCAACAGCGTAGGAAGTGAACTCGAATTGTGTCTAAAAATGAGTTTAGACAAGTTTAGATAAGTTTCACGAAGCAGTTTTTAGGATGATTCTTGTCTGTCGTGGCGAAGCAAACGCAGAGACAGACAGACCTGCGTATTGTCACCTATTGCAATCTCAAAACTTTAAACTCAGGCTTATACTGACTTTGCCAGCACGGTTTTTTCTTTCAGTAGTTGCAGTGCAGCTTGATATTGCAAGTCTGCTGCGGTGCCGATTTGATCGCGCGCGATGGGTTCCAAAGGCACTACGCGATCGGGCGCAATCCCCAGCTTGTTAATATCTTTATGGTTCGGTGTCTCGTACTTAGCAACAGTCACGGCTAACCCGGAACCGTCAGACAAATCAAACAGGGACTGAATCAGTCCTTTGCCAAAAGTCTTTTCTCCTACCAGTTGAGCTCTGCCGTTATCTTGCAGCGCACCCGCCAAAATTTCGCTAGCACTGGCAGTTCCCTTGTTCACCAAAACAATCAGCGGATCGTTAGTTAGGGCTTGTCCAGAGGCTTCAAAACTGCCGAGAATGCCTTGTCTGTTGACCGTGTAGACGATCGTCCCGGAATCGAGCCACAAGCGGGCAATTTCAATCCCTGCTTGCAACAGTCCGCCCGGGTTGTTCCGCAGGTCGAGAATGTAGGCGGCGGCTCCTTGTTTTTCCAAGCGGTCGATCGCGTGAGCGACTTCCTCAGTGGCGTTAGCGCTGAATTGACTCAAGCGAATATAGCCCACCGGCAAATTCTCCGACGCCGACTGCAATTCGGCGTAAACCGGATTCAGAGCAATGCGATCGCGCACTAGCTCAATGTCCTCAGCAACGTCCCTTCCCTCGCGCCCCAAGGTGAGGGTAACAGGAGTGCCGATGCGGCCGCGCATTCGAGTTGCAGCCTCGTCTAGGCTCAATTCTGAGGTGGGAGTGCCGTCAATTTTCAGAATGCGATCGAGGGGTTGGATGCCAGCTTTATCCGCCGGTGAGCCGGCCAAAGGAGCCACCACTGTCAGGGTATTTGTCTGGGGGTCGATCGCAATTTGCAGCCCCACACCCGTCAATTCTCCCGAAGTGTTGACCTGCAAACTGCGGTACTGTTCGGGTTTCAGCAGTCGAGTGAAGGGGTCGTCGAGATTGGCCAGCATCCCCTGAATCGCCGTGTAAGTCTGCTGTCTGTCGTTAAGCGGTTGCTTGACAGCTTTTTGGCGAATCGACCACCAGTTTTGAGAGTTGAAGCTGTCGTCCACATAAGAGCGATTGACAATTCGCCAAGCTTCGCTCAATAGCTGCTGTTCAGGAGTCAGCGCCGCCGCAGGCTGCGCCCACCCACCTAGAACTAGGACGACTTGGAGGCAAAGTACAATAGCAATCTGGAAAACTCGTCTGTGCATGATTTTTCTGTAAAATACCAGTAAGTATTACATTTTATGTATTTTAGGTTTGTACGCTCGGAACCCTGTTGCAGATTTAACTCAGATTTGTTTCCCGACGGTCAGTCCCGAAGGCACTCGGATGTTTAGAAGAATCCTCGCCGTAGAACGGCGAGGAGTTGTCAACTACAAAATAGCAACTCGTCCAGTCGGTGCCAGTTATGTCCCCACAGAAACCTTTAATTCTTGATTTTGCCAAGACAGACGGGATGAAAGTGATTCTCCCGCGCCCCGCAATCCTGTCGAGTCACGGCACAAAGTGGCAAGGAATTCATGTCGAATATCACTCTCAGCCGCCAAACGAATGTCCCGAACACTGTCTCGAACAGCACACGGTTGGCTTGATGCTCAATTCAGCCACACTAAAAGGAACAGTGAACGGGAAAAACTGCGGTAGCGAATCGTGGCAAAGTGGGCAGATGTTCATCGCTGCTGCTGGTACTTATTTCCAGTCAGTTGCAGCCGCAGACTATGAATTTATGGCGATCGCTCTTGAACCTACCGACTTCGACAATACAGTTGGCGAATCGATCAATTCAAATTCCATTGAAATTATACCGCAATGGCAAACCCGCGATCCGTTGGTTCACGGAATTGCCTGGGCTCTCAAAACCGAACTGGAATCAGGCGGATTAAACGGTACTCTTTATGTCGATGCACTGAAAAACGCGCTTTCACTGCACATACTGCACCGCTATGGCGCGAAAAAACCTAATCGGCGAGATGTGGGAGGCGGTCTTGACCCCGGTCAATTGCAGCTAGTTATTCACTACATTAATGAATTCATAAACCGAGATTTGCACTTAAGTGAACTTGCTAATTTAGTGAACATTAGTTCTTATCATTTCAGCCGTATGTTTAAACAATCGACTGGAGTCACGCCCCATCAGTACGTGACCCAGTGCCGAATTGAAAAAGCAAAACAGTTGTTGAAAAAACCGAAGTTATCAATAAAATATATCTCCCAGCAAGTGGGATTTCACGACCAAAGTCACTTTAGTAAGACATTCTGCAAAATTGTCGGTTTGACTCCTAAGCAATATCGCGATCGGCTTTAACAAAACTCAAGCCCCTGTCACATTAAAAGCAGTTTGTAGTTGCAAAGTATTTTCGCCTAGGGCTTGCGGGGATTCAGAAACCGGGTTTTTTGCCCGATCGGGAAACCTGTGTATTTTGGTACAAAACCCGGTTTCTTTGGTAAGCTGTTCTGCCTTTAAATTGTATGTCAAAAAAATTTAAAGTCTTGTGGGGAGTAGGGGTTGGGCGTCCCGCCCGCCCTGAATATACAGTTTAAATGCGCGACAGCTTATTGAGGCGTAAGTTCTGTCGTAAAAAACCCCTGCCCGCCGGCGCTGTTACAATTCTTCATCAAATAGGGATAAATTCCGCAAGAAAATTATATTTTTAGCAATTTTTCCGCAAGAATTTACAATACAGCAGAGCTGGTGCTTTTGTAGACTTGCTCGCATCACATAAACCCGAAGTATCAGCTAGGTAAATTAATCATGTCTACTTTCAGTATTGGTACCAAGTTTCCTGCCGGCACAAGTCCCCAATCCCTCAGTGCCGAAAACTGTAATAACGATAACATCCCAGACTTAAACATCCCAGACTTAGGGATCGCCCCAACGGCTGTTTCCCTAAAGTCAATGACTCAGCTTTCCTCAAAAGCGATCGCATTTATCGATGCTGCCGTCCCCGACTGTCAAACATTAATCGACGGCGTTATCCCTGAAACCGAAGTAATTAAATTAGAAACTAACCGCAACGGCATCGAACAAATTGCCGAAGCTTTGCAGGGGAATAAATTTTCAGTAATTCACATTATTGCCCACGGGAAGCCCGGTTGTTTGCAACTGGGGAACGTGGAATTGAGTTGGCAAAATTTGAGAGATAGCGCAGACAATTTTGTCAAAACAGTTAAGATATGGGCGGGCGGGCTGACACAAAATGCCGAAATTTTGCTCTACGGGTGCAATGTTGCCAAAGGAAATATAGGTAAAGAATTTGTAAAAAACCTGAGTCAAATAACAGGAGCCAATGTTGCCGCTTCTGATAATTTAATAGGTTGTGCGGCAAAAGGCGGCGATTGGAAATTAACAGTAACAGCGGGGACAATTAAAGCTGGCCTTGTATTTGTGCCAGAAGCGATCGCAGCTTACGGCCACGTTCTCAATACGTTTAGTTCTCCTAATAATTTTAATGCGGGAACCAGTCCATCCTTTGTTGCGGCTGGCGATTTCAATACCGATGGCCTCTTAGATTTAGCTGTTGCTAACCCCACCACGAATAGGGTTTCTATTTTACTGGGAAACGGTCAAGGAGGATTTAACTCTGGAACTGATTTGACTTCGGTATTTGGTCCGACCGCGATCGCAGTTGGCAATTTTAACGGCGATAACTTTTCCGACTTAGCGATAACTTCCGCACAAGGTTCGGAATTTAGCAGCATTTATATCTTTTTAGGATCTGGTAATGGCAACTTTAACAGTCCGGGATTTTTGACTGCCCTAGAAAATCCTAGCGCGATCGCTGTCGGCAATTTTAATGCTGATGATTTACTCGATATTGCCATTACTCAATCCAGTGGCAATGGTTTTGTACCTGAAGGCAATGTTGGCATTTATTTGGGAACGGGACAAGGCGGTTTTTCCACTCCTGTTACTGTGAATGTTGGGCAAAGTCCCAGCGCGATCGCTGCGGGAAATTTTAACGGCGACAATTTCCTCGATCTCGCCGTGGCCAACCGAAATTCTAATAGTGTTACCATATTATCGGCAAATGGTCAAGGTAGTTTTGGCAATCCGACTAATATTAATGTCGGTCAAAGTCCGAGTGCGATCGCAGTCGGAGATTTTAACGCTGACGGCAGATCCGATCTAGCTGTAGCCAATGCAGGCAATCAGAACGTATCAATTTTATCAGGGACAGGTCAAGGCACTTTTAGCAATCCTGCTAACTTTAATGTTGGGGCAGATCCTAATGATATTGCCGTTGGTGATTTCAACGCTGACGGTCAACCCGATTTAGCTGTAGTGAACGCCGGTTCTAATAATGTTTCAATTTTAACTGGAACCGGTCAAGGAACGTTTAACGGGCCGTTTAATTATAATAGTGGGGGAACCACTCCGAGCGCGATCGCGGTTGGAGATTTTAACTCTGATACCAGACCAGATATTGCTGTCGCAAATACCAACAGTAACAGAGTTTCAATTCTGTTGAATGTGCTATTGAAAGCAAGTTTTGGTAATTCGGCCTACAGCAGTCTTGAAGGAGACGCAGATGCGACTGTTAATATTCCTGTGACACTCGAAGACGGTTTGCGATTTACAGACTTGATTGTACCGATCGCAACTGTCTTGCCCGTTCCTCCTGCTACCTCACGAGCGACTCAAGGTTCGGATTATACTCTTTCTACTAATACTCTCACTTTTGCCGCAGGTAGTGGCAGTTCGACTCAAAATATAGCTGTCACTATCAAACCAGACAACCTTGCAGAAATGGATGAAGCAGTTGTCTTGAGTTTTGGTACGAGTCCGGGAGGGTTTGCAGGTACAATCCCTCAAACTACCCTCACAATTCCAGCCAACGATCCGATTATTTACACAGTTGCTGCTAGCGCTGGTACTGTTCCTGAAGGCAACTCCGGCACAAATCCGCTGATATTTACTGTTAGTCGCAGTGGCGGTACTGATTCAGCAGGGACTGTCGATTATGGAATAGGGGGAACTGCAACCAACGGCAGTGATTACAATATCGGCGCTACTTCGGGCGCAACAAGTACCAATGCTACTATTAATTTTGCATCGGGAGAAACATCAAAAACTGTCACCATAGATGTATTAGGTGATGCTAGCGTTGAACCAGACGAAACTATTACTGTCACTCTCTCAAATCCCGTGACATTGCCTAATGGTGGTCTTCCCAGCGGCATCTCAACAATTGGTTCTGCTAGTGCGACAACTACTATTACTAATGACGACACTGCTGGAATTGCCGTCAATCCCGATAGTGGATTAATTACAACAGAAGCAGGAGGAACAGCGACATTTACTGTCCAACTCAACTCTCAACCAACTGCTAACGTGACTGTTGGCTTAAGCAGTTCCAATGTTGCCGAGGGAACAGTTTCTACACCCTCGCTGACATTCACTCCCGCCAATTGGAGTGCGCCGCAAACTGTAACTATTAGTGGCGTTGAAGACAATATTGCTGACGGCAATCAAACTTACAATATTGTCACCGCTGCGGCTGTTAGTACAGACAGCAATTACAGCAATTTAAGTGCTGCCGATGTCAGCGTTACGAATAGCGACAACGAAACTCCCGGCATTACCGTTAATCCCGCCAGTACCACAGCAGCAGAAGGCGGTGCAACGGGAATTTATACACTTCAGCTAAATTCGCAGCCAACAGCGCCGGTAACAGTCAGCTTGGAGGGGGGGAATCAAATAAATGCGATCGCCCCCATTAGCTTCGACAGCACTAATTGGAATATTGCCCAAACTGTAACTGTGATTGCGACGGATGACACAGTTGTAGAAGGTACTCACACAGGCACAATCAATCACGCGGTAACAACTACTGACGCGAAATATAGCGGAATTGCGATCGGGGCTGTCACTGTCGCCATTACCGACAATGACACGCCAATTACATCGCCAACACCGCCAATTACATCGCCAACACCGCCAATTACATCGCCAACACCGCCAATTACATCGCCAACACCGCCAACATCGCCAACACCGCCAACATCGCCAACACCGCCAATTACATCGCCAACACCGCCAATTACATCGCCAACACCGCCAACACCGCCAACACCAACACCGCCAATTACATCGCCCACACCGCCAATTACATCACCCACACCGCCAACACCGCCAACACCACCAATTACACCGACGCCAGCCCCAATCATCATGCCGCCGGCGAAATCGGCTGGGATTACGGTCAATTTGACATCGGGATTAACCACTACAGAATCGGGAGACAAAGCAACATTTACCGTCAAACTAGATAGTCCGCCAACTGCTGATGTCAAAATTGATTTAGCAAGTTCCAATACAACAGAAGGAATCATTTCCCCAGTCTCGCTTACTTTCAATTCAACTAACTGGAATTCACCGCAAACGGTAACAGTAACAGGTGTTGATGACCTTGTAGCCGACGGGAATAAAACTTACAGCATTGTTACGACACCTGCTGTTAGCAATGACAGCAACTATTCTGGGTTAAACGCAGCCGATGTTAGCGTTACCAATAGCGACAGCGAAACCGACAACAATACAGGATTTCCGGTAGATAGCGCAACTGGCGTCGCATATAAACCGGGCGAACTGTTGGTAAAACTCAAACAAGGTCGAGGGAACGAGGCAATCCAGAGTGCTTTTCAGTTTAATGGAGCGATCGAGATCGAAAATCTAGTACCCCGAAGCGAACAGTTAAGCTCAACACCTCGCCGATTAGATCGGTGGCGAGTCGTCAAGTTTGCGACTGATGCAGACTTGTTGCAAATTCAGAGAAACTTAGCTTCAGATTTCAGAATAGAAGCCGTGCAACTGAACTATCTGGAATCTATCAACGCAGTGCCCGATGATACCCTGTTCAGCGAACTTTGGGGTTTGAATAATACAGGAGCCGATGGCGGAACAGCAGATGCCGATATTGATGCGCCGGAAGCTTGGGACACCGCAACAGGTAGCAGCAGTGTCCTCGTCGCCGTTGTGGACAGTGGCGTGGACTACAATCACGAAGACCTGGCTGCCAATATGTGGACTAACTCCGGGGAAATTGCCGGCAATGGTATTGATGATGATGGCAACGGCTACACAGATGATGTGCGCGGCTATGACTTTGCTAACAACGACAGCGATCCGATGGATGATAATGACCACGGCAGTCACGTTGCCGGCACCATCGGTGCTGTTGGCAATAACAGTCTTGGCATAACAGGCATTAATCACACCGTCAGGATCGTGCCTTTGAAATTTATCGGTGCGGGTGGCACAGGTTCGGTAGCTAATGCTGCCAGAGCCATCCGCTACGCTACTGATAAGGGTGCGGACGCAATCAACTACAGCGCTGGCGGTTATCGTCCTTCTGATTTCGACCCGCTTACAGATGTTCGGTATGATGCGATCGCAGATGCCAATGATGCTGGCATTATCTTCGTCGCAGCAGCAGGTAATGATGCGAACAATAATGACAGCAATCGCTTTTACCCTGCTAACTTCGATCTGCCCAATGTCATTTCAGTGGCGGCAACCAACCGTAATGATGGTTTGTGGAGTTCCTCCAATTTTGGAGCTACTACCGTAGACTTAGGTGCGCCCGGAAGCAGCATTTTGAGCACAGTTCCTGGTAATAACTACGATGTTTTTAGCGGAACTTCTATGGCTGCACCCCACGTAGCAGGTGCGGCGGCGCTGCTATTAGCTCAAGATCCGACCCTGACTGTCACTCAACTGAAAAATTCTCTTCTGTCAAATGTTGACCTGCTGCCTTCACTTGCAGGAAGGACTGCTACGGGAGGACGTTTAAATCTTCGCAAGGCTTTCAACCGTCCGCCAGTTGTGAATCGTTCGGTGTTTTCCCAAAGCGCGGCGCTGGGTTTTTCTCAGGCGGGAAATACCTTTACTTTAGCTGCCAATACTGACACCGATCCCGATGCGGGTGACAGCATTAATTATTCGATCGCCCTGGCAAATTCTAGCGCTTTAAGTTCATCTGCATTTACCTGGAGAACCGATCGCAATGGCGGTTCCTACCGCCAACCAATTGCCGGTTCAAGTTTCCCGGAAATTCCTTTGCCTTCCTGGCTAACTTTTAATTCGGCAACTCGCACGATTAATTTAGGCCCAACTCGCCCAAGATCGTTCAATTATTGGCTGAAATTAACGGGAACTGATGAATCTGGCGCGAGTGTTAGCGAGGTAATTCGGTTCAAGAGTAATGGCCTCGGCGGTTTTGTGATTGACGGTTACATCGCTGGTGCTACGGTCTTTTTCGATGCCAACAAAAACGGGGTACTCGATGCTAGCGAACCTTCTGCTACTACTGGCGATAACGGCGAATTCGATCTCGATCTCGACTCCACCATTTTCGACAAAAATCAAAATGGCGAGCTCGATCCAGAGGAAGGCAATATTGTTGCTTTCGGCGGCATTGATACTGCTACGGGTTTGCCTTTGGAAACGCCTGTCACTGCCCCGCCTTACGCTACTGTTGTCACTTTGTTAACCAGTTTAGTAGCGGATTTAATTGACAAAGGAATTGACAGCGATCGCGCCGAATCTCTCGTCAAATCTTCTCTTTCCATTCCCGCTAATGTTGACATAACTAGCTTAGATCCGATCGCAGCTACCGAAAATGCGATCGCGGGTGGAGTAGAAACTTTGACTGCAATGGTCAAGGTACAAAACGTCATTACCCAAGCTGCTGCTTTAATAGACGGTGCGTCGATTCTGGAAAATACCGACGCCGTAAAAGCAGTTGTAAGTGCGATCGTTCAACAAATTCAATCGGGGACAACTCTCAATCTCAGCGATGCCAACCAGTTAGCAACCATTGTCGATCGCGCCGTCACAGCAGCGCAACAATTTGACTCGGATTTAAACACTCAGCAATTGTTGCAAATTGCCCCCGATGCAGCTAAGGTAATGGCCGAAGCAAATCAGCGCATTGACCAAGTTGTATCCAACACTGCAACAGCTTCAATTAACCGAGAAGTTGCCCGCGTGCAAAAAGTAGCCCTAGGCGCAACCTCTGCAGACTTAAAAGCAGTCGGTACAGGTACGAAATCGATCGCCCAAGTTATTGCCGAAAATACTGGTACTGCCTTAGATACCAAAATTCAACAAACGACATTGCCCGATACACCTGCTGTTGCGGTGATTGAAGGAGAAATAGATGCGATCGCAGCTAACTCCAATCTAATCGGTACTGACGGCGACGACAGCCTCTCCGGCGACAGCGGCAGCGATACAATGGCCGGCCAACGTGGCAATGATACTCTCAGCGGTTTGGGCGGCAACGACTGGATACACGGCAATCAAGGTAATGATTCCCTCGACGGTAGCGACGGCGATGACACTGTTTACGGCGGCAAAGAAAGCGATAATTTGTTCGGCAATAATGGCGAAGATATCCTATTTGGAAATCGCGGTCAAGATAGCTTGAGTGGAGGTGAAGGCAATGACAGTCTTTACGGCGGTCAAGCTAGCGATATTCTCCTCGGCGGTAACGGATCTGATTTTCTCAGCGGTGACAACGGCGACGACAGCTTGATAGGAGGAAATGGGAGCGATCGCTTCTTAATTTCAGCCAATTCTGGCAGCGATATCATTTTTGATTTTGCGGATGGTATCGACTTATTCGCACTTGCTGAAAATTTAAGTTTCTCGCAACTCTCTATTATCCCTAGCAACACTGCAACTTTAATCACCTTGACAGCAACTGGCGAAATTTTAGCTGCTATCAATGGTGTGACAGCTAACCAAATTACCATCGCTGATTTCATTTAAAATATTAGGGATACCGGCAAATCCTGTGTCCCTAATATTCGTTCAAAAATCAGGGATGATGCAACCTGGATGGCTCTAATTTATCGGCGTTAATCTGTGTTTATCTGCCCTAATCTGCGGTTAAGAAAAGAGAATGTATTAACCGCCTCGGACAAGGGATTGACGCTGATTCACGCAGATGAATAGAAGAGAGATAGGAATAATTCCGATGCTAACAGATTTGATATCAGGACTAAAGTCCTTACAAACTCCAAACTTCAAAATTTAAAATTGCGGGGAGGGGAACAATCCAAAATCTAAAATCCAAAATCTAAAATAGAGTGACTGTTGTGAAATAGTTTTCAGGAGGACAAATGTATGGTAGTTATATGCGGTGACAATCTCGATAATTTGCTAGCCGGTGAAATTGGCGATGATTCCCTGTGCGGGCTGGGAGGCAATGATACTCTATTTGGTTTGGCTGGTAATGACACTTTAGATGGCGGAGAAGGAAATGATAGTCTCGCAGGTGGAGTCGGTAGCGATCGCCTTTTGGGCTACTTTGGTAACGACAGTCTCAGCGGTGGCGAAGGCGATGACAAACTTGAAGGAGGTGCCGGGAATGATATTCTTGAGGGTGGCGAAGGCGCGGATTTAATCAGAGGAGAAAACAATAACGACAGTATCTTGGGATGGGCTGGCAATGACTGTCTTTACGGCGGTCAAGGCAATGATACGGCGATCGGAGGAGATGGAGACGATCTCTTGTTTGGTAGCTTCAACAACGACTTGTTAATGGGTGGCAAAGGTAACGATCGCCTGTTGGGAGAAGGTGGGAACGACACTTTAAGAGGTGACTTAGATAATGACTACATTAACGGCAATGCAGGAGACGATTTGCTTGAGGGAAATGAAGGCAGCGACACCCTGATTGGCGGGCCGGGTAATGACACCATATCGGGTTACAGCTTTTCATCAACTGGAGAACAAATCGATTATTTAATCGGGCAAAATGGAGCCGACATATTTGTTCTCGGTTCATTAAATGCCCGCCCTTACCTCTTCTATGGCGGTGAAGGTCGCCATGCCGTTATTGAGGATTTTAACCGGGTCGAAGGCGACAAAATTCAAGTTGTTGGTTTCGTACAAGATCGTAATGGTTCTAACTTCTTCTCTTACCGATTTGAATCTTATGATGACGCTATGACACGGGGAACTCGGATATTTGTCGGATCGGATTTAATCGCCGACGTTAAAAATGTTACAGATGTGAGTCTATCAGATTGCGCGATCGTTTCGACTGGGTTTACACCGCCATCGCGAGACTTTCCATCCTTCCCGTCTCTTCCTGAAATTCCCTTCCCGATACCGCCGCGTCCCACTCCTTTCTCGCCAATACTGCCAGTTTTTGTGGAAAGTTTGCTTTCTTTTCAATTGTGATAGGACTTTACGGATGGGGGCAATCACCGGCTTTTTTTACGGAAATACGCAGGTTGCCGCCAGCAGATTTTGTTAGTAAAGACTGCAGTCCTGACTACAAAACAAGATTCGATTGTACGATCGAGCCGGTTCGGGTTACTCGATCGACAATGAGGGCGTTTGGGCCCAAAAGGTAAAGTTTTACGATCGAGATGAAATTTGGCCTCTCGCGGCAAACCTGTTTCCGGCTCGGACTGCTTGCTGTAGCTCAGCCCTACCCGCATAGTAGCTTGGGCGGATGTTGAGATTCCGAAAAAAGCCTTGTAAGTGTCCAAAAAGCGATCGCGTGCGTGAAAATTGCACGGCAATTATGTTACATTTTTTATCACAGTCTGGAATTCGATCGGGCAACGCCAGCGAGTAGGGACAAGCCACCGCTTAGTTTCCCAGGGCTTGCAGGCGATCGCACAATAGAGTTCCTTTCGTCAGCTCCAAATTTAAAAAATAGCCTCAGGCATTTGCTAGTAAAAGCAAGCTGCTCGGCGCGGGGCGACAAAAAACCTTGTGGCTGCTGCCCTGAACCTCAACCACAGCAATATTCTTTTAGGAATTCTGGCTCCATGTTTTCTAAACAAATCACCGACTCAAAAACCTACCAGTGGTTTGAGGAACGCCTGGAAATTCAGGCGCTCGCCGATGACATCACTACAAAGTATGTACCCCCCCACGTCAATATTTTCTACTGCTTGGGCGGAATTACTTTAGTTTGCTTTCTGATCCAGTTTGCCACCGGCTTCGCCATGACTTTCTATTACCGTCCGACGGTAGCAGAAGCTTTTTCTTCAGTGCAATACCTGATGAATGAAGTCAACTTCGGCTGGCTGATCCGCTCCATCCACCGCTGGTCTGCCAGCATGATGGTACTGATGATGATTTTGCACACCTTCCGGGTTTATCTGACAGGCGGCTTCAAAAAGCCCCGCGAATTAACCTGGGTGACAGGAGTAATCTTGGCAGTCATCACTGTTTCTTTCGGCGTGACCGGCTATTCGCTGCCTTGGGATCAAATTGGTTACTGGGCAGTTAAAATCGTTTCCGGCGTCCCCGAAGCCATCCCGTTTGTCGGTTCTTTGATGGTTGAACTGCTGCGTGGCGGTGTCAGCGTCGGTCAAGGCACTTTGACTCGCTACTACAGCTTGCACACTTTTGTGTTGCCTTGGCTGATTGTAGTGTTCATGCTGGCTCACTTCTTGATGATTCGCAAGCAAGGTATCTCTGGCCCGTTGTAAATTTTGAGTTGTGGGGGCGGTATTTTTTTTGCCCCCCCGCTGAATTGTGAGTTGAAAATTCAGAATTCATCGCTCAAGATATTTATTTACGGCTAATACTTCCTGCGATCGCCCCGCTGATTCAGACTAACGAATACAGCGGAATGGCAGGCCCGGGTAAAACTAAAAGGAGAACACTCTCACTATGTCTATTATCAAAAAACCAGATTTGAGCGATCCCGCGCTCCGCGCTAAGCTCGCTAAGGGCATGGGTCACAACTATTACGGCGAACCAGCTTGGCCTAATGACTTGCTCTACGTTTTCCCTATAGTCATCATGGGAACGATTTCTCTGTGCGTGGGTTTGGCTGTACTAGACCCGGCTTTGGTTGGAGAACCGGCTAATCCTTTTGCTACTCCGCTGGAAATTCTGCCGGAATGGTATTTGTGGCCTGTGTTCCAACTCCTGCGCGTTTTGCCTAACAAATTGTTGGGTATTGCTTGCATGGCTGGTGTTCCCGTTGGCTTGATTTTGATTCCGTTCATCGAAAGCGTTAACAAGTTTCAAAATCCGTTCCGCCGCCCTGTTGCTACTACTGTTTTCCTCTTGGGAACTGTGTTCACTCTGTGGTTGGGTATTGGTGCTATTTTCCCGATCGACAAATCTTTCACACTGGGTCTTTTCTAAGATTTAAGTTTGCTTGATATTGACGCCTGCGGGTTTCCTGTAAAGTGCTTTTGTACTGCTGGGAAACTTTAGCGGGCGTCATTTGATTTTAGATTTTAGATTTTAGATTTTAGATTGGTGATTTTGGATTTTAGATTTTAGATGTGGGATTTTAGATGTGGGATTTATCGCTCTAAAAGTTAAGAATTATCAGTAATTAATTGTAGGCACAACGGCTGGTATGAAAAAGCCGACTATCGATCGACTCTACACCGCCCTAGAGTCAAACTCCATTAATTTTTATTGCGGAACCTTGACAAACAGAGCTAGAATATGTAACGGACTGGGTATATTTTGTATACCTGCGGGAACTTCAGAGCTCTAGAATAACAGCAACTGCCCCAGGTGCAAGCTATGTCCTCAGAGAAAGCCTTAATTCTTGATTTTGCCCAGCCAGACGCGATGAAATCGATTCTCCCGATTCCCTCAATCCTGTCGAGTCAGGGCACAAAATG
This sequence comes from Microcoleus sp. T3_B1, assembly GCF_036700445.1. Classification (NCBI taxonomy): domain Bacteria; kingdom Bacillati; phylum Cyanobacteriota; class Cyanophyceae; order Oscillatoriales; family Microcoleaceae; genus Microcoleus; species Microcoleus sp. T3_B1. Next base: position 4,361 of record NZ_JAUBOX010000033.1, on the reverse strand, counting down.
GGAGGGAATTCACGTCGAATATCACCGTCAGCCAGCAGACGAAACTCCCGAACACTGTTTCCAACAACACAACATTGGGCTGATACTCAATTCAGTTACAGTAAAGGGAATACTCAACGGGAAACACTACGGTAGCGAACCGTGGCAAAGAGGAGAGATTTTCATTGGTGGTGCTGGTACTGATTTCCAGTCAGGTGCAGTCGAAGATCCTGAATTTGTCGCGATCGGGATCGACCCTACCGACTTCGACAAAACAGTTGGCGAATCGACCAATTCAAACCTCATTGAAATTATACCGCACTGGAAAATCAGCGATCCTTTGATTCTCGGCATTGGCTGGGCGCTCAAAACCGAACTCGAATCAGGTGGATTAAACGGTACTCTTTATGTCGATGCACTGAAAAACGCGCTTTCAATGCACATACTGCACCGCTATTGTGCACAAAAACCGCATAGGCGAGATTTTGAAGGCGGTCTCGATCCTGTCAAATTGCAGATTGTTATTAACTACATAAATGACTACCTAAACCGAGATTTGCACATAGCTGAAATGGCTAACTTAGTGCAGATTAGTCCTTATTATTTCAGTCGTTTGTTCAAACAATCAATTGGAGTCACGCCCCATCAATACGTCACCAAGTGCCGGATTGAGAAAGCCAAACAGTTGTTGAAAAGGCAAGATTTATCAATAACATATATCTCGGAGCAAGTCGGGTTTCACGACCAAAGTCACTTTAGCAAGACTTTCTGCAAAATCGTCGGTTTGACTCCTAAGAAATATCGCGCTCAACTTTAACAGCGATTTGTTGTTGGGTGGGGGCAGGTTTATGAGATTGTCGGTTTTAGGCAATTATTGTCGGTGAGGGGAGCCCCTACAGGAATTATATCTATATTAATCCTGTAGGGGCGGGTTCACCAATATCTCTAATAGAAACGAGAAAGCCTATAAACCCTTCCTAAGCCTTTAATCGCGGTCGATCGACCCGACACGATCAGAATCTGGTTGGAAATGCAGAAAACCAGCTACAAAAACCGAGTCCGTAGCCCGTGTTACAATTTTTTATCAACAATCCGAGAAATTTCGCAAGAAAATTGTATTTTTCGTAAATTTTTCGCAAGAATTTACTATACAGCAGAGCTGGTACTTGTATATACTTACTCGCATAACATGAACCAGGGGTACCAGCTATGAGCTCTCAAAATCAACAGGCATCTTACGGTCAAATTCCCTTAAGTTTTATTGCAAATGCTGGACAAACTGACCCAAATGTGAAATTCCAGGTTAAAGGTGCTGGTCACAGCATCTTTTTTACTCCAAACGAAATTTCTTTCGTCGCTTTCCAGCCACCTAATGAACCGGGAAAGCAAGCCACAAATTCTTCAGTTGTCCGCAGCAGCTTAGCCAACAGCAACCCGAATCCCACAATTTCCGGGCTGGAACAATTGCCGGGAGTTGCTAACTTTCTTTTAGGCGAAGATTCTAGTCAATGGCAGACTAATGTGCCTACTTTTAACGGCGTTGTTTATCAAAACGTCTATCAAGGAATTGACCGCGTTTTCAAAGGCACAGAAGGACAACTTAAAAGCGAGTTTTTGGTAGCACCTTTTGCCGATCCGAGTCAAATTAAAATGAACTATAGCGGTGTTAATGACATCCGGTTGCGTGACGACGGCGCACTAATATTAGAGACACCGCTAGGCGAATTAATTGATAACGCACCGATAGTTTATCAAGATATCAACGGACAGCGGGTGAATGTTCCCGCAGCTTACAATTTATTAGGAAACGGTCAAGTTAATTTTAGTTTGGGATATTTTGACCCCTCTCAACCCCTAGTTATTGACCCGGTTTTAGCTTACTCGACTTACTTAGGTGGCAGCGGCGATGGCATAAGCGGCAACGGCAATGACTACGCCAACCGCATGACTGTAGATAGTACAGGTGCGGCTTACATTATTGGAACTACTTTTAACAATTTTACGACTACTCCCGGTGCATTCCAAACTACGCCAGGGGGTCAAGCTGATTTCTTAGTTACTAAAATTAACCCCGAAGGAACTGCGTTAGTTTACTCTACTTATATCGGCGGTACTGGCAATGAATACGGTTTTGGGATTGCGGCAGACAGTCAAGGAAATGCTTATTTAACCGGACAAGTCGATCCGGGTTATCCAACTACACCGGGTGCTTTTCAACCTACAGCAGTTAATTATAGTGCTGCGGCAACTAAACTCAATGCTGCTGGGAATTCCCTAGTTTATTCTACTTTTTTAGACGGTATCCAAGGAGACCTCGGCAATGGCATTGCTGTTGACAGTAGTGGCAATGCTTATGTTACCGGGCTGACAGGCGGCCCCGGGCCGACAGGCGGCGGTTTCCCCACTGTCAATGCTTCCCAACCTCTATACGCAGGGGGAAGTGGCGATGCGTTTGTTACTAAAGTTAATCCAACTGGTAGTGCTTTAGTTTATTCTACTTATTTCGGCGGTAGCGATCGTGAGGACGCTCAAGCCATTGCAATAGATAATAATGGTAATGCCTACATTACCGGTCTTACTTATTCGACTAACTTGCCGGGGAGAGATTTAGGCTTTCAAAATGCCCTGGCAGGTAGTTATGATGGTTTTGTCGCTAAATTTGACGGCAATGGTGCGCGTGCTTATTCCACTTATTTAGGTGGCTTTGGCGAAGATAAAGGTGCTGATATCGCTGTAGATAGTGCTGGAAATGCCTATGTTGTCGGAATTACCACTTCAACTGAGTTTCCGACTAAAAATGCAGTTCAAGCGACTTATGCAGGTGGTGCAAATGATGCTTTTGTCATCAAGTTAGGCCCTCTAGGTAACAATGCGATTTCTTCAACTTATTTGGGTGGCAGCGGAGATGACAACGGCCATCGCATTACTGTAGACAGTACGGGTAATGCTTATGTGACGGGGGATACGACTTCGACTAATTTCCCGACTAAGAATGCTATTCAAAGTGTTAGCGGCGGCGGGAAAGATGCTTTTGTCACAAAAATCAATGCGTCGGGTTCTGCCTTAGTTGATTCTACTTATCTTGGCGGCAGCGGCGACGACAACGGTAGTGGTATTGCGGTGGATGCTTCGGGTGCAGTTTATGTGGCGGGATCTACTACGTCTACTAATTTGCCTACTGCGAATCCTTTGCAAGCGGCGAATGGGGGAGGTGCTTCTGATGCTTTTATTACTAAAATAATTCCTGGCGGGCCGCAGGTGAAGATTGTTGAGTCGGGCGGCAGCACTAATGTGGCAGAAAGTGGGACGACTGATACTTATACAGTTGTGCTCACTAATCAGCCTACTGCAAATGTGGCGATCGCACTTAATACCGACACTCAAATTCAACCGATTGCTGGCATTAGTTTCACTCCAACTAACTGGTTTGTACCGCAAACAGTGACAGTCAGTGCAGTTGATGATGCAGTAGCAGAAACTTCGCCACACAGCGGCCCGATCGCCCACAGTGCTATCAGTACCGATGCTAATTATAACGGGACTACTGCAAGTTTTACAGTTAATGGCACTGCTGGCAATACCGTCAATGCTAATATTACTGATAATGACACCGCAGGCGTTAGTATTACTCCGACTAACATGACTGCGACGGAAGACGGTGCAACTGGAAGTTATACGGTTAAATTAAATACTCAACCGATCGCACCTGTTACGATTAACGTGGCTACAGGCAGTCAAATTCAACCAATTACCGCACTTACTTTTACAGCGAATAATTGGAATGTCGCTCAAACTGTGGCGGTGGCTGCTGTGGACGACAATGCAGTTGAAGGAAATCATGCAGGTACGATCGCCCATACTGCTACCAGTAACGATACTAACTATAACAGCATCACAATTGGGGCTGTTAATGTCGCCATTACCGATAACGACACCGCAGGCGTTAGCATTACTCCCACTAACACGACTGCGACGGAAGGCGGTGCAAACGGAAGTTATAGCGTTAAATTAAATAGTCAACCGATCGCACCTGTTACGATTAACTTAGCTACAGGCAGTCAAATTCAACCAATTACCGCACTTACTTTTACAGCGAATAATTGGAATGTCGCTCAAACTGTGGCGGTGGCTGCTGTGGACGACAATGCAGTTGAAGGAAATCATGCAGGTACGATCGCCCATACTGCTACCAGTAACGATACTAACTATAACAGCATCACAATTGGGGCTGTTAATGTCGCCATTACCGATAATGACACGGCAGGTTTCAGCATTGCACCTACGAACATAACTGCTACAGAAGGTGGCGCAAATGGCAGTTACAAAATCCAGCTAACTTCGGAACCGAAGGCACCGGTTACTATCAGTTTCAATACTGACAA